>WQWK01000135.1 GCA_009785395.1 Conexibacteraceae bacterium | reverse complement strand
TAACCGACGTAGCCGGGGGGCGCGCCGACCAGCCGTGACACGGCGTGGCGCTCCATGTACTCGGACATGTCGATCCGCACCATCGCCTCGGGTGAGTCGAACATGAACTCGGCCAGCGCCCGCGCCAGCTCGGTCTTGCCGACGCCGGTCGGGCCGAGGAACAGGAAGGTGCCGATCGGCCGGTCGGGATCGGACAGCCCGGCCCGCGAGCGCCGCAGCGCGCTCGCGACGGCGCTGACCGCCTCGTCCTGGCCGATCACGCGCTCGTGCAGCCGCTCCTCCATGTTCACGAGCTTCTCGATCTCACCCTCCATCAGCCGCGAGACCGGAATGCGCGTCCACTTGGCGACGACCTCGGCGATGTCCTCGGCGTCCACCTCTTCCTTCAGATACCTATGCTCTCCAGCGCTGGCCCGCTGGCCCGCGCTGTCGTCTTCGGCTTGCTCTGCTTCCTCGAGTCGCCTGGTCAGCTCCGGGATCGTCCCGTACTGCAACTCGGCGGCACGCTCGAGGTCACCGGCGCGGCGCGCCTGCTCGAGCTCCATGTTGGCCTGCTCGAGCTGCTCCTGCAGGTCGGTGACGGCGCCGAGCGCCTGCTTCTCCTGCTGCCACTCGGCGTGCATCACCGATGAGCGCTCGCGCTCCTCGGCCAGCGCCTGCTCGAGCTGCTCGCGTCGGGCGGCGGTGCCGGTGTCGTCGGAGTCGGCGCTGCCCAGCGACTGCAGCTCGATCTCCAGCTGCAGGATGTGGCGGTCGACCTCGTCGATCTCGGTCGGCTTGGAGTCGATCTCCATGCGGATCTGCGAGGCCGCCTCATCGACCAGGTCGATCGCCTTGTCGGGCATGAAGCGGTCCGTGATGTAACGGTCTGAAAGGGTCGCGGCGGCGACGAGCGCCGAGTCCGTGATCCGCACCTTGTGGTGCACCTCGTACTTGCCCTTGAGCCCGCGCAGGATCGCGATCGTGTCCTCGACGCTGGGCTCGTCCACGAACACCGGCTGGAAGCGCCGCTCGAGCGCGGCGTCCTTCTCGATGTACTTGCGGTACTCGTCGAGCGTGGTCGCGCCGACGGCGCGCAGCTCACCGCGGGCGAGCATCGGCTTCAGCAGGTTGGCTGCGTCGACCGCGCCCTCCGAGGCGCCGGCACCAACGATCGTGTGCAGCTCGTCGATGAACAGCACGACGTTGCCGCCGGCCTGCTGGACCTCCTGGAGCACCGCCTTGAGCCGGTCCTCGAACTCGCCGCGGTACTTGGCGCCGGCGATCAGGGCGCCGATGTCGAGCGCCACGACGCGGCGATCCCTGAGTCCCTCCGGAACGTCGCCGGAGACGATCCGCTGCGCGAGGCCCTCGGCGATCGCGGTCTTGCCGACGCCGGGCTCGCCGATCAGCACCGGGTTGTTCTTGGTCCTTCTGCTGAGGACCTGGATCACGCGGCGGATCTCGTCGTCGCGCCCGATCACGGGGTCGAGCTTGCCGTCGGCCGCGGCCCTGGTCAGGTCGCGCCCGTACTTCTCGAGCGCCTGGAACTTGTCCTCGGGGTTCTGGTCGGTGACGTGCTGACCGCCGCGGACCTCGTTGACGGCCTTCAGCAGCGCGTCGTGGGTGGCGCCGACGGAGCGCAGCACGTCGCCCGTGGTGCCATTGTCCTGTGCGAGTGCGAGCACGAGGTGCTCGGTCGAGATGTAGTCGTCGCCGAGCTCCCGCATCTGGGCCTCGGCCGCGCGCAGCACGGCGATCAGCTCGTTGGACGCGCCGGTCGGCTCCTGGGGCGCGCCGCCGGGGCCGCCGGGGCCGCCTGGGCCGCCGCCGGTCAGGCGCGGCAGCGCCTCGAGCGCGGGGCCGAGCGCCTGGCGCACGGCTGCCGGGTCGGCGCCGAGCTTGCGCAGCACTGGCACGACCACGCCGCCGTCCTGCTCGAGCAGCACGGCGAGCAGGTGCTCAGGGCGCGTCTGGGGGTTGCGGCGCTCGGCCGCGAGCCGCTGGGCGGCCTCGAGCGCCTCCTGGGATTTGATCGTGAAGCGGTCTGCTTGCATGTCTCCCGTGCCTTGGGTCGTTGCAGATCTAAGTCTTGCCGACTTAGATTATGGCACGGCTCGGGGATTCGCGCCCGCCGGCCACTACCTCCAGAGACGATTTCCGGGCGATATCGGGTGCGATACCTGGGCGATATCGCCCGGAAATCGTGTTTTGAAGAGGTGGCGCACCTGCCTGGAAACCCGAAACACGGGCTGGCATCGACGAGCGGCTGGGCGGCTTTACGAGGTGATCGTCAGCTGCTGCAGCGGGGTGTGGTTCTCGACGTTGCCGCTGGGGTCGACGTTCGCGCCGGCGACCACGGCCGTGATCGGCCGGTGGGCGAGCAGCGGGGGCGCGAGCAGCAGCAGCTGCTGCGCAGTGAAGGGAATCTTGATCACGCGGTGGTTGGCGCGGACCATGTGGCCCGGTGGCGCATAGACGGTGAACGTGTCCATGCCGGGGGCGCTGAGCCGCGCGTACGCGCTCATGTCGCAGGCGCGCGAGCAGCTGATGTTCACATAGATCCCGTGGTGCCGGTAGGGCTGCTGGCCACCGGGAATCGTGACCGAGATGGCGGCGAGCGTCGGCTGGAGCGCCAGCGCCTGCTGCGAGAGTGCGGGGAGATTGACCCCGCCCCACCCCGACGCCGTGTCATACCCCGGCTGGGCGTTGCAGCAGCCGAGCGGCTGGCGGTAGGACTGGATGAACTGCCCGATGTCGTTGGTGCCGCTGGTGACGTCGTAGAAGACCTGCGGGGCCGTCACGGGATTGCGACCCAGCCGGTAGAGCAGCGGATTGGCAAGGCCGAGCGCCTGCCTGCCGCCGCGGCGCAGCGCCTCATCGACCAGGGCGAAGCCGCCGGCCATGAGCGGCGTCGCTGCGCTGGTGCCGCCGAACGTCTGCCAGCCGTGGCCGGCACAGTTCTGACGAGCGGTGCAGAAGACGTCGTAGCCGGGCGCGACGTCGGCCAGCAGCGCGACGTCCGGCTGTGCGCGCCAGGGGCTCGAGACGGTGCCGTTCTGCCAGCTCGGCCGCGCGAACAGCATGCTGACACCGCCGCCGCCGGCGTTGCCCGGGAACGCCAGGCCGTCGTTCCAGACGGTCTGGCTGACGATCTGGTTCTGGGCGTTCAGATTGAAGTTGACGCCGCCGACCGATGTGACCCACGGTGACGACGACGGGAAGTTCACGGCCAGCACCGGACTGGGGGTGGGCGGGTTGGTATTCGGGTCGGCGCAGTCCGAGGAGCCGGAGTCGCCGCTTGCGCTGACCACTGTGACCCCGGCCGCCGCGGCGAGCTTGAGCGTGGTCTCGATCGCGCGTATCCCGGACTGGCCGACCCCGGCCACGGCCTCGTTCTCACAGAGACCGAGTGACGCCGAGATCACCTCCGGCTTGAACCCCTGGCTCTGCAGCGGCTGCGAGAGCGCCTTGAGCACATCGGCCGCGTCGGGCCGGGTCTCATAGACGTCGATCGCCTTCAGCCCGGGGGCGGCGGCGTCAAGCACCTCCAGGTCGAGCGTGGCCTCGCCGCCCGGTGCCAGCGGCTTGCTGAGGTCCACGCCGAGCTGGTTGATCGTCGGCGTGGCGAGGTGGAAGCAGTGCGCGAAGGTGGCCACGTCCTGCGCGTTGAAGCCGTCGATCTCGATCACCGCGATGCGCTCGCCCTGGCCGCGGATGCCCTGCTGCTGCAGCGTCGAGTAGCCGTAGGCGCCGAGGTATTCGTTCGGAGTGAAGCCCCTGGTGCCCACGCCGGCGGCGCAGCCCGCGGGCGTGGCTGCGGGGTCCGGGCCCGGGTAGCTGGACGGCTGTGTCTGCGGGCCGGGTGATGACTGCGGCGACTGGGTGCCGGGCGACGGTTGCGGCGATTGCGCCGCCACGGCCGCGGTGTCGAGCCCGACGACACCGGTCACGAGCCCGCGCAGGGGGCGCGGCACCCGCACGGCCGTCACCGGCGCGATGAAGCCCGCATCGTGCGCCCCGCGCTCGCGCGCGAGCGATGTCCTGAACAGGGCCTCTGCGTGCGCGACGTCCATCCGCGCGTAGACAAACTGAGCGGTCGCGTCGGCCACCACATGCGTCGCGCCGTGCGCGCGCAGGTAGGCGACCACGCGCCGCCGTACCGCCGCGCCGGCGCCGAAGCGGTGCGCCAGCCAGGAGATCGAGCCGTAGCGCCCGTAGTCCGGTGACCCGGGCGTGCTGACCGCGTCGGCGAAGCGCGTCAGGCCGGCCTCGTCGCCGGCCAGGGGCAGCACCAGCTGCAGGCGCGCCTGCGGGCGCGCCGGGCTGTAGGGCGATGCCCGCACGCGCGCGTTCGCACCGGCCGGAAACGCAAGCGCCACCAGAAGCGCGACGAACGCGAGCCGTCGTCCGCCGCTCACGACAAGTCGGATGCGCGGACCAGCGCGCCGCCGCGCGTGTAGGGGACGATCTCGGCGCGCAACTGCTGGCGCAGCGCCTCCAGGCGCTCGACCTCAGCCTTGAGCTCGGCCGCACGGCGCTCGAGCGCCTGGGCCCTGCGCGCCATCGTCTCGAGCATGTCCTCGAGCTCGAACACGCGCTCCACGCCCGCCAGGTTCAGGCCGAGCTCCGCCGTCATCTCCTGAATGCGCTTGAGCCGCTCGACGTCGGCGTGCGAGTACAGGCGCGTGCCCTTCGGCGAGCGCTGCGGCTCGATCAGGCCGCGCGACTCGTACATCCGCAGCGTCTGGGGATGCATGCCCGCGAGCTCCGCCGCGACCGAGATCATGAACACGCCCTTGTCGGAGGAGACCTCGATCCGGGCCGTGGCGCGCACGCGCTGCGGCTCGGAGGACATCACGACTCACCCGCCTTGGAAGCGCTCGCGGTCGCGCCACCCGCCGTCGCGCCACCCGCCGTGGCCTCGAACAGCTTCGCGCGCGGGTCGCCGTCCATCACCTTCGAAAGCTGCTCGACGGCCTGGTCCTGCTCGGCGGTGAGGCTCCCCGGCACGTCGATCACGAACCTGTAGCGGAGGTCGCCGTTGCCCTTGCCGCCGAGCTTCGGCGGCCCCTCGCCGCGCAGGCGCTGGATCGTTCCGTGCCTGGTGCCGGCGGCCACCCGCAGGCGCTTGGGGCCGTTCAAGGTCGGCACCTCGACGACCGCCCCGCGGATCGCCTCGGGGATCGTCAGCGGCACCTCGACCTCGAGGTTGTCGCCGCTGCGCTTGAAGATCGGTGACTCGGACACGCGCGTGATCACGTACAGATCGCCGGGCGGGACACCCCGCACTCCCGGATCGCCCTTACCCGCCAGCTTGATGCGACTTCCGTCGCGTACGCCTGCCGGGATATTTACCCGCAGCCGCCGGACGCTCCGCTGCGCGCCGCTGCCCTCGCACGTCGGGCACGGGTGCTCGATCACGGTGCCCGAGCCCTTGCAGTTCGAGCACGGCTGGCTGATCGAGAAGATCCCCTGGTTCTGCGGCTCGGTGCCGCGGCCGTTGCAGACCGGGCAGACCTTCGGCGAGGTACCGGGCCGGGCACCGGACCCGTTGCAGGTGGGGCACGGCTTCGAGGTCGGGACCGACAGTGGCACCTGGGTACCGCTGACCGCCTGGTCGAACGACAGCTGCACCTCGGTCTCGAGATCCTGGCCGCGCGCCTGCGGCGGACGCTGACCCTGGCTGCGGCCGGCGCCGGCCCGCTGGCCGGCGCCCCCTCCGGACGCGCCGCCGAAGAGGTTGGAGAGGATGTCGCCGAAGCCACCGCCACCACCGCCACCGCTGAAGCCGCCGGCGAACGCCGACGGATCGAAGCCGCCGCCGGCGCCGCCGAAGCCGGCAAAGATGCCGCCGCGGTCGTACTCCTTGCGCTTGTCCGGGTCCGACAGCACGTCGT
>WQWK01000134.1 GCA_009785395.1 Conexibacteraceae bacterium | reverse complement strand
GACATCACGCTCGTGGACACCGGCGCGCTGAAGATGTGGATGGCGCGCCTGTATCCGACCTTCGAGCCGAACACCTGCCTGATCTCCAACGGTCTTTCGACGATGGCGTGGACGGTGCCCGGCGCGCTCGGCGCGAAGCTCGCGAGGCCCGAGTCGCGCGTGCTTGTGGCGACCGGAGACGGCGCGTTCCTGATGAACTCACAGGAGATCGAGACCGCGCTGCGAGAGCGCATCCCGTTCGTGATCCTGGTGTGGGTTGACAACGAGTACGGGCTGATCACGTGGAAGATGGACCTCGAGCTCGGTGAGAACCTGGACACCACCTTCGGCAACCCGGACTTCGTCGCCTACGCCGAGAGCTTCGGCGCCCGCGGGTACCGCATCGAGGCCGCCGGCGAGCTGCTGCCGGCCCTCGAGGCGGCGCTCGCCGACGACACCGTCTCGGTCATCGCCTGCCCGGTCGATTACGCCGCCAACCTGGAGCTCACCGACGCGCTCGGGGAGCTCGACGAGCCGCTCTCGTAGGCGATGGTCGTGCAGGTGAGCGGGCGACGGTGTCGAAGAGGGTGGTGCGCATGCCCTTCACCGTAAGAATGCTCGTGTCGTGGCTCGCCAACGCGATCATGCTCGCGGTGGCCGAGATCCTGCTGACGCATGTGACGGTCCGCAACACGGGCGACCTCATCTTGGCGGCGGCGATCTTCGGGATTCTGAACACGTTCCTGAAGCCGATCGTGCGCATCCTGACGCTGCCGCTGGCGATCGTGACACTGGGGGTGGCCTGGTTCTTCGTCTCGATGCTGATGCTCTGGCTCACGCAGAAGATCGCACCGGGGTTCACGATCCACGGGTTCTGGACGCTGGTCTGGGCGACGCTCATCGTCTGGGCCGTCAACATGATCCTCGACATCATCCTGGTCCGCGCCGCGGTCCCCGGCTGATCAGCGGTCACACCAGCACCGTGGACACGTCGTACTGCGCCACGGC
Source organism: Conexibacteraceae bacterium (assembly GCA_009785395.1). The sequence goes on along the minus strand of WQWK01000134.1, from coordinate 4,933 downwards.
AGGATCGGCGGTGAGGATCGTGAGGCCGAGGAGGGTTGCCTGCGCGACCAGCAGCCGGTCGAACGGATCGCGGTGCAGTGGCGGAAGCGTCGCGACGGCGAGGGCGTGGTGGTGCTGGACGGGGAGTGGCTCAGCGGAGATCGCACGCATCCGTGAGGGAACGTAATGCTCAGGCGGATCGGGCAGCGCCAGCTTGCCGAGCTGGTACTTGATCGCGATTTCCCAGGAGCTCGCGGCGGACAAGAGCAACGCGTTCCGTTGATCCTCGACCACTCGACGCTGCTCACCGAGACGCTCGGGCTGGGTTTGCAGCCTGAGGAAGACGTGAGTGTCGAGCAGCAGCTTCAACGCTCGAACGCGGAAAGCACCTCAGCGGGAAGCGGCGCGTCGAAGTCTTCCGGCACCACCCAGCGGCCACGATCGATTCCCAGCTGCCGCGTGTTTGTCACCTGTGCTGGGACCAGGCGCGCGATCTCCTCGCCGCGACGGGTGATCGTGATCTCCTCACCGGCCGAGACGCGCTCGAGCAGCTTCGACAGGTTGGTCTTCGCCTCGTGTACGCCAACAGACTTAGTCATGAACTTAGTCTACACGTGGCTGCCAGGCAGGCCGGTTACCGGACCATAAATTTATAGTCCGGTAATATGCCTCGCCGAGGCATTTGAGAGGCAGCGAGGCGGGGCGTCGATGAAGCAGGATTACGACTACGACTGGCTGGTCATCGGCTCCGGCTTCGGAGGGAGCGTCGCGGCGCTGCGGCTGGCGCAGAAGGGGTACCGCGTGGGCGTGCTCGAATGCGGCCGGCGCTTCGAGGACGCGGACTTCGCCCAGGAGACCAAGGACTTCAGGCGCTATCTGTGGGCCCCGTACCTGGGTTTCAAGGGGATCCTGCGGATGACGATGTTCCGCGACGTCTTCATCCTCTCGGGCTGCGGGGTCGGTGGCGGCAGCCTCGGCTACGCCAACACGCTGTATCGCGCCCGGCCCGCCTTCTACACCAACCCGCAATGGGCTGAGCTGGCCGATTGGGAGACCGAGCTGGCACCCCACTACGACGAGGCGGAGCGCATGCTCGGCGTCGTCGACTACGACCAGGACGGCGCCGCAGACGAGCTGCTCAAGGAATACGCCGGCACGCTCGGAGTCGGTGAGACCTACAAGCGCACGCGCGTCGGCGTGTTCATGGGCGAGGCTGGCGTCACCGTTTCGGACCCGTACTTCGGCGGCGACGGCCCGGACCGGACAGGCTGCATCCGCTGCGGCGCCTGCATGATCGGCTGCCGTCACGGGGCCAAGAACACGCTGATGAAGAACTATCTCTGGTTCGCCGAACGGCTCGGCGTGCGGATCTTCAGCGAGCGAACTGTTACCGACATCCGGCCGCTCGGCGACGGCAGCGGCGCGGACGGCTACGAGGTCACGCACGCCCGTTCCGGGGCGCTCCTGCGACGCGGGCGCGCAAGCGCGCGCGCCCGCGGAGTGATCGTTGCCGCGGGTGCGCTCGGGACCAACCGGCTGCTCGCGCGCTGCAAGCTGAACGGCTCGCTGCCCAAGCTCTCCGACCGGCTCGGCTACGGCGTCCGCACCAACAGCGAGTCGATCGTCGGCGCGACCGCGCCCAAGGACAGCGACTGGGATTTCAGTGAGTCCTCAGCGATCACCTCGAGCATCTATACGGACGCCGACACCCACATTGAGGTAGTCACCTACGGCAAGGGCGGCGACTCGCAGATGCTGCTGCGCTCACTGATGGTCGAGGCCGGCCGCCGCGGGACTCGCCCGCTGTACTTCCTGCTGGCGGCCGCCCGCCATCCCGGGAGGCTGATCGACGCGTGGCGCATCAATGACGCCTCGCGCCGCTCGGTGATCCTGCTCGTCATGCAGGCGCTCGACAACTCGATGCGGCTCAAGGTCAGGCGCCGCCTCCCGGGCGGCGGGGTCATGCTGACGACCGAGCAGGACCCCGAGCATCCCAACCCCGATCGCATCCCGGCCGCCTATGACGCGGCCCGCTGGTTCGCCAAGCGCATCGGCGGGCACCCGTTCAGCTGGACGGCCGAGGCGCTGCTCGCGATTCCGATCACCGCCCACATCCTCGGCGGCGCGGTCATCGGCGCCGACCGCTCGACGGGCGTGATCGACAGCCGCAGCCGCGTATTCGGCTACGAGAACCTGCTCGTCTGCGACGGCGCCGCGATCTCCGCGAACGTCGGTGTGAACCCGAGCCTGACGATCACCGCCATGGCCGAGCGCGCGATGACATTCGTACCCGACCACGACTGAGACCACGGATGCCGCAGCGCGGCCACTGAACAGGAAGGAACAATGCGAACGCTCACAGTCTCCCGGACGATCCCAGCACCCATCGACGAGGTCTTCGACGCCTACACCGACCACGAGAAGCTCTCTCAGGTGCTCGGCGTGCGCTCCTGCAGGCTGACCCGTGAGGGGGAGACCGAGAAGAACGGGCTAGGCGCGATCCGCGAGCTGGACTGCGGTGCGATCTGGCTGCGCGAGCAGATCACCGGGTTCGACCGTCCGAGCCGCATGGAGTACAGCATCACCAAGTCGCGTCCGCGGTCGAGGCACGAGTACGGGCGGGTGGACTTCATCGAGACGCCCGGAGGCACGACGGTCACCTGGAGCACCAGGTTCGCAGTCCGGGCGCCGGGCATCGGCAAGCTCGTCGAGCCCGCGTTCGGCGTCGGTTTCGGCGTCGCGTTCCGGATGGTGCTGCGCAATGTCGAGCAGCGGGTGCTGACGTGCCCGCACTGACCGAGCGCGACGGCGTCCACGTCCTGCACATCGGTGACGGTGAGAACCGCTTCACGCTGGACTGGATGAAAGGGATCGAGGACGCCCTCGACGAGGTCGAAGCGTCGCCTGCTCCGCTGGTCACCGTCGCCTCCGGCAAGCATTACTCCAACGGCCTCGACCTCGAGTGGGTGCTTGCGAACATGGGCGAGCTCCAGGCCTACGCCGCGCGAGTGGAGGCGCTGCTGGGGCGCGTGCTGACACTCGGGGTCCCGACCGCCGCCGGGGTGTCGGGACACGCGTTCGGGGCCGGCGCGATCCTCGCGATGGCTCACGACTGGCGGGTCATGCGATCCGACCGTGGCTACTTCTGCTTCCCGGAGGTGGACATCCCGCTCGCATTTCCGCCGGGCCTTTCGATGCTGGTTCAGGCCAAACTGACTCCGCGCGCGGCGACCGACGCGATGATCACGGGTCATCGGTTCACCGCTCCGGAAGCTCTCGCGGCGGGCATCGTCGACGGGATCGCGGACGAGGCGGCGGTCCTGGGCGATGCGATCGCCCGGGTCACTCCGCACGCCGGCAAGGACCCGAACACGCTCGAGTCGATCAAGCGCAGGATGTACAGCGACGTGATCAGCAAGCTGAGCGAGGGGGCTCACTGGTGAACGCCGACACCCCACATGATCCGCGCAAGGTCGCCCTGGCGGCCCGCGACGTCGCCTGGGACTGGACCGGTCTGCCGATGCACTACTTCGACAACGACGCGCTCCCCACCCACGTCGCGAACGGGATGAACATGCTCCTGCCCGAGGGTGAGGTCTTCTTCGTCGAGGTTTTCCGGCAGTCACTTCCGCTGATCAAGGACGAGGTGGTGCGCGAGGACGTGATCGGCTTCATCGGCCAGGAGGCGATGCACTCGACCTCCCACCAGTCGTTGCTGGACTACCTCGAAACCCAGGGCCTCGACCTCGCGCCGTTCACCGACCAGATCCGCCTGTTCTTCCGCAGGATCCTCGGCGACCGTGGACTCGAGGGGAAGAGGGCGCACGCCTGGCTGATCGAGCGGGTGGCGATCGTGGCGGCGATCGAGCACTTCACCTCCTACCTGGGCAACTGGGGGCTGAACGCGCGGGCGTGGGACACCGCGATGGAGCCACGCGTGCTCGACCTGTTCCGCTGGCACCTCGCCGAGGAGGTCGAGCATCGGCATGTGGCCTTTGACCTGTTCACCCACCTGGACGGCGGCTATCTGCGCCGCGTCCGCACCTGGCTGGTCGTGTTTCCGGCCCTCGCGGTCCTGTGGGCGCGCGGCACCGCGTACCTGATGTCGGTCGATCCGGAGCTGAGTGAGAGACAGCGCAAGGTCCGGCTCGGCGCCGTGCGTCGCTTGTACCGAGACGGCCTGCTGTTCTCGCCGTGGAGTCTCGCCAAGATGTTCGCCGAGTACTTCCGGCCTTCATACCACCCGCGCAACTACGGGTCGACCAGCCAGGCCGTGGCGTACCTCGCGACATCGCCGGCGGCGCGCGCGGCGGGCGGATGACGCGAGCCGGCGAGGACGCGCCGCCGCCACGGCGGCCGCGCCCCGAGGCGAAGCCGGACCTGGCCATGCGCCTGCTCCGGCTGGCGACCTCCGGCTACGCGGGTGTGGCTGCGCGCACGCGGACGCGAGCGGTCGTTGCGGTGAACCGTGATGTCGACCTCATCGTTTCACGCACCGCGCCCGAGGCGGCCGACGTGATCGGTGTCACCCTGGGTGCCGCGGACGGCGGGGAGCTCCCCGAGTGGACACCCGGCTCGCACATCGATCTGATCCTCCCGTCGGGCCGGATGCGTCAGTACTCGCTGTGCGGCGACCCGGATGACCGCCTGAGCTACCGCATCGCCGTGCGGCGGCTCGACGCGGGCGGCGGCGGCTCGCTCGAGGTCCATGCTCTCCGGGTCGGCACCGCTGTCCGGGCCCGCGGTCCGCGGAACGCCTTCCCGTTCGCCTACCCGCACCTGGCACGCCGCGACATCCGCCGCGTGGAGTTCATCGCCGGCGGCATCGGCATCACGGCGCTGCTGCCCATGGTCAGAGCCGCCGCGGCGTCAGACACACCGTGGGGCCTCACCCAGATCGGGCGGAATGCGGCGACGATCCCGTTCGGCGCCGAGATCGCCGCGCTCGGGGGTG
>WQWK01000133.1 GCA_009785395.1 Conexibacteraceae bacterium | reverse complement strand
CGTCGTCGGGTGGCGCACGAAGTAGCGCACGTACGCGCCCGCGTACGGGGTGATGTCGAACAGCTCACCGTTCAGCGTGCCCGCGCGCGGGTCGCCGGTCACGTTGCGCACGGTGTTGCCGCAGCCCTCGCGGCTCGACAGCCCGGTCTCGGCGAGCTCGCGGATCATCTCCGCCGCCTGCTCCAGCGGGATGTGGTGGACCTGGATGTTCTGGCGGGTCGTGATGTGGCCCTTGCGCAGCGGCGCGTACTTCTCGATCCCGTCGGCGAAGGCGTCGAGCTGGTCGGGCGTGACGCCGCCCATCGGCAGCTTCACGCGGATCATCTGCACGTCCGGCTGGCGCTGGCCGTAGACGCCCTGGCGCAGGCGGAACTTGATGAACTCGTCCTCGGGGGTGTCGCCCCGGAGGAACTTCGCGGCCTCGGTGTCGAAGTCGTCGAACTCGTGCTCGAGGATCGGGATCACGTGACCCGGGACGTTCGCGAGCACCTCGGGGTTCTCGAGCGAACCCTCCTTCGGCTGATGGTGCCCGTGCTGCTCGGTTTCCAGCGAGGGGTGCGGGGACATGCCCGTAATCTACCAAATGCCGACCGGCTTATGGGTATTTGCTCCGGCCCACGGCGCCGAGCCGACCATGGGGGGCCTCCAGAGGGGGGTCCACATATGTGTCGAAAGTGTGCCGCGGCGTCACGGAAGCGTGGAAAACGTCCTCCTGGGCTGACGTTCGACACAGAGTCGTCACACGTCGTGACACTTCTGCCAGACATGTGGAGGCATGTCTGGAGGGTGTGGGTGGTGCGCCACGTCAGGCCCAGGGCGCCGGCGGGGTGCGATCCGGACGCCGGTGTCCACAGGCCCATGCGCGTGTGGTGCCCAGTGTTGGTGGTGCCCAGCCACGCATCCACCGGCCCGCGGAAAGGAGAGGAGAGGCTAATCTGGCCGTCGGGTCACGCCCTCCTCCAGCGCCGCCCGCTTCCAGGGACTCAGGGCCAGCGCGGGATCCGGCGGCGCCGATGCCGGCGCCGTGTCACGCAGGAACCGCTCGACGGCGGCTACGATCGCGGCCGCCTCCTCCGGCGTGGGGTCGGGCGTGAGGATGTGCGGGGACTCGGTCACAGCTTCACCGTACCGTTGAGCGCACACCCAGGCCCGGGCCAGCGTGTGTCAGCCGACGACCGCCACTCTCGCGCCCACGGCCTCGTAGGTCGGCCGCGCGCGGGCGTCGCGCGTTGCCAGTTCCAGATCGTGTTCGACGGCCGCCAGCGCCACCAGCGCGTCATACGCTGCCCCACCGGCCACGCCGGCAGCGCTCAGCGTCTCAAGCAGCCTGCCGAACCGTGTCGCGCCGAGGGCGATCGGCGCCTGGAACTCCTTCGAAATGATCGTGGCGGCTTGCTCCGGCGTTGCTCGCAGATCTCCGGGCAGACGCGTGAGAACCGAATATGTCTCAGCGAGTGCGTGGCCGCTGAGGACCAGTTCCCGATTCTTTCGCCACGCGGTGGTCAGCCCGTGCGCTGGGTGGGTTCCAACCAGCAAAGGCACGGCGACGCTCGTGTCGATCGCCGTGACAGTCACCGTCGGCCGGCATCGATCAGCGCGTACAGCTGGTCGTCATCGATGACGGTGTCGCCGGTTATGACCAGATGGCCATTCTCCTCGACGATGCGAGCGGTCCTGCCTCCTGGGACAACCGCCAGCCCGGCGCCGTACTGGGTGATGTCCACCTTGGTACCCGGCCTCAGGCCGAGCGCGTCGCGGAGCGGCTTCGGCACGACGATACGCCCCACCGCGTCGATCGTGGCTTCCATAGGGAACACGATACCAGTCTGCTACCAGTCAAGGCCGGCGAAGGGTACCCACCCACCCCCTCCGGCCGAGGCGGCCGCAGCTACAGCGGGATATTGCCATGCTTGCGCCGCGGCCCGGGCTGGCGCTTGGTCTCGAGCGTGCGCAGCGCCTCGATCAGCTTCGGGCGCGTCTCGTGCGGGACGATGACGTCGTCGATGTAGCCGCGCTCGGCCGCGATGTAGGGGTTGGCGAAGTGCGCCTTGTACTCGTCGATCAGCTCGGCCCGGCGGGCGTCGGGTGCATCGGCGCCGGCGATCTCGCGGCGGTAGATGATGTTCACGGCGCCCTCGGCGCCCATCACCGCGACCTCGGCGGAGGGCCAGGCGAAGTTCATGTCCGCGCCGAGGTGCTTTGAGCCCATCACGTCGTAGGCGCCGCCGTAGGACTTGCGCGTGATCACCGTCAGCTTCGGCACGGTCGCCTCCGCGTACGCGTACAGCAGCTTGGCCCCGTGGCGGATGATCCCGTTCCACTCCTGGTGGGTCCCGGGCAGGAAGCCGGGCACGTCGCAGAAGGTGACAACCGGGATGTTGAAGGCGTCACAGGTGCGGATGAAGCGCGACGCCTTCTCCGATGCCTCGATGTCGAGCACGCCCGCGAGCGCCGCCGGCTGATTGCCGACGATCCCGACGGCGTAGCCGTCGAGCCGCGAGAACCCGCAGATGATGTTGCGCGCGAACAGCTCCTGAACCTCAAAGAACTCACCGTCGTCGACGATCAGCGCCACGACATCACGCATGTCGTAGGGCTTGTTCGGGTTGTCCGGCACGATCGTGTCGAGCGCCGGGTCGGCGCGGCCCGGATCATCGCCCGAAACCAGCCGCGGCGGGGTCTCGAGGTTGTTCTGCGGCAGGAACGACAGCAGGTAGCGGGCGTCGGCGAGGCACGCGTCCTCGTCCTCGGAGGCGAAGTGCGCCACGCCCGAGCGCGCGTTGTGCGCGATCGCGCCGCCGAGCTCCTCGAACCCGACCTCCTCACCGGTCACCGTGCGGATCACGTCGGGACCGGTGATGAACATGTGCGAGGTCTCCTTGACCATGAACACGAAGTCCGTGATCGCCGGCGAGTACACGGCGCCGCCGGCGCACGGGCCCATGATCAGGCTGATCTGCGGGATCACGCCGCTCGCGCGGACGTTGCGCAGGAACACGTCCCCGTAGCCGCCGAGCGCGACGACGCCCTCCTGGATCCGCGCGCCACCCGAGTCGTTGATCCCGATCACCGGGCAGCCGATCTTCTCGGCCAGGTCCATCACCTTGGTCATCTTCTCGGCCATGACCTCGCCGAGCGATCCGCCGAAGACGGTGAAGTCCTGGCTGAACACGCACACGCGGCGACCGTCGATCAGGCCATAGCCGCTGACGACCGCGTCGGCATAGGGGCGGTTGCCCATCATCTCGAAGTCCGTCGTGCGGTGGCGGACGAACACGTCGAGTTCCTGGAACGACCCCGGATCGAGCAGCTTCTCGATGCGCTCACGCGCCGTGTACTTGCCCTTGGCGTGTTGCTTCTCGACGGCGCCCTCGCTGCCCGCGTGGATCGCCTCGTACTTGAGGACCTCGAGCTGCCGCAGCTTCTCCGCGTAGGTCTCGGGCGGATGCTCGGCGGTCTCGGGATGCACGTCTGCCATGCGGTCGCCACTGTACCGGCGGGACTCGCCTCCGTGCCGGCGGGGGCCTCGCCGGGCCCCCGCCACCCCTCATCCGTGCCGCGTGCGCGTGCCCTCCCAGGCGACGGTGCGTGCCCTCCCAGGCGACGGTGTGCTCCAGGTTTCGCGGTTCCCGGGCGGGACTCCTGCGCCGGGCGGCAATCTTGCAGCCGGCGGTCGCCCCCTACGCCTCGGGGGCAATCAGATCGACAGCCGGGAAGTACGTGCGGATCCGAGCGGGATCGCGCGTCAACAGCCGCAGCCCGGCCGCCTCGGCATGTGCCCCGATGAAGAAGTCGGGGAGCGGAGCGGGTCGCGCTCCGCCCGCTCTGCGGTACCTGACGAACGCCTGTGAGGCAAGCCAGGGTGACGCCCAGGGCAGCTGAAGGCGCCTGAGGCCCACGCCTTGGATGCGCCGCTCCATGCCCTCGCGGCTGGTGAACGCGGGAGCGATCTCCGCAGCGATGATCTGGTTGATGGCAACCTCATCGGCATCCGCGCAGTCGCGGAGCTTCGCCTCCGACCAGGCTGTCCATTCGGATCCTGCGATCACGTCCAGCAGCACACTGCTGTCCACGAGCACCGTCAATCGACGTCGCCTCTGGTGAGGCGCAGCACCGCGTCCGCGCTGAGACCGCTGTCGCCGCTGCCGCGCAGCTGCTCGACCAGCCTCGCCCCGTCGCTGCCCGGTTGAGTGGCCCGGACGACGGCTCCGTCGGAGCCGGCCACGACCTCCACCTCGACGCCCGGTCCGAGACCGAACCGCTCGCGCAGCTCCTGGGGAATCGTGATCTGGCCCTTCGACGTCACCCGCATGTAAGGATCGTACCAGTCTTACTCGGGGCGGGGCCACAAGACTCACTGCAGCTCGTAGGTGCCGTCGAGTCGAGCGCGCCCGATGACGTGACCGCTCATCGACTGGAGTGCATCGGCGAGCGTGAACTTGTCGGGAAGGTCGGGATGGTGGTCCAGGGCGAAGAGCTGGAAGACGTAGGAGTGTGGTCCGTGCGAGCGCGGGGGCAGAGGGCCGGCCCACCCGCGGCGGCCGAGGGCGCCCTTGCCATGTTTGATCCCCGGTACCGGGCTGGGCTCGGCGAGGCCGTTCTCGGGAAGCTCGCGCAGCGACGGATCGATGCCGGCGGTCAGGGCGTGGGTGGCCGGTGTCCGGCGCGGCGCGTCGGGATCCTGCACGATCAGCACGAGCTCCGCGGTGGCGTCCGGTGGGGTCGTCCAGGCGAGCGCGGGCGAGATGTTGGGCCCGAAGAGCCGTCCACGATGCCGGTCCGGGATGGGGCTGTTGTGGGCGAAGGCGGGGCTCGAGAGCGTGAAGTTCTCAGGTGCCTGCAGATCGGGGCGGGCCCAGGTGAGCGTGTCGTGTCCAGCGCGCCGGTTGCGCAACGCGCGGCCAATTGGGTTCGCTGGCAAGCTCTACTCCTTCCCTCCGCCTGACGGCGGCCCTAGTGGGCGGTGGACATGATGACGACGGTCGCGATCACGAGCACCGCCATCGCGATATTGACCACGTCGGCCCGCCGGCGGAGCGTTCTGTAGTCAGCGCTCCAGGTGATGTCTGCCCCGGCAGCGAGGTCGACGTCACGCTGCGCCAGCGCAGCCAGCTGGGCTGCCTGCGGGATCACGACCGACCCCTCGAGCCCACCGATGACGAGCGCCGCTAAGACTCCCCACCACACGAAGAACTGCCCCCACAGGTGATGGTCGAAGGCGAGGTAGACGCCGGCGATCACGACGAGCAGCAGCCCGGGGTTGACGAGCGCGCGGCTGAGCAGCTTGCGCTGACGGAAGAGCTGCGGCAGCGCGCGGCCGTTGCGGCGATCGGTCCTGATCACGATCAGCGGGTAGGCCACGAGGAAGCTGAAGGCCGCGACCACGCAGACGACGTGGACCGCCACCGCGATCTGCCAAGCGGAAACAGCGGTCAGGAGCACGGGTTCAGTTGGCCGGCTGGTAGCGGCCGAAGATATCCCGCATCGCGGCGCAGACCTCGCCGAGCGTGCAGCGGTCCTTCAGCGCCTGGCGGAGCACGGGAAGCATGTTGTCGGCGCCGGTGGCCGCCTCGCGAATCTGCTGAAGCCGCATCTGCACCAGCTCCTGGTCCCGGTCGGCCTTGAACGCGGCCAGCCGCGCGACCTGGTCGCGCTCGGCGGCGGGATCGACGCGCATGATCTCGGGGACCTCGGCCTCATCCTCGACGAAGCGGTTGACACCGACGACGACGTCCTGCCCGGTGCGGTAGCGCTCGTGATAGCCGAACGCCGACTCCTCGATCTCGGCCTTGACGAAGTCGACCGCCTGCACGGCGCCGCCGAGCTCGTCGACCTTGGCGATCAGCTCGCCGGCGCGCTGCTCGATCTCGTCGGTCAGCGCCTCGACGTAAAAGGACCCGGCGAACGGGTCGACGGTGTCCGCGACGCCGGACTCATAGGCGAGGATCTGCTGGGTGCGGACCGCGACCTTTGCGGCCCGCT
>WQWK01000132.1 GCA_009785395.1 Conexibacteraceae bacterium | reverse complement strand
GGGATGTGCTCCCGCTGTTCGTCCAGCTGCAGGTAGATGCCGCCGTGCACCATCCCGTCGCGCTGCAGGCGCTCGCCGACGCCCGCCGCGATCAGTGCGTCGCAGGTGCTCTGCTCGAGCAGTCCGGCCCGGATCCGGGCCTCGCAGTAGTCGCGCGTTCTGGCCTCGAGGATCACCGAACCGATCCCCTCGCGCTCGAGCAGTCGTCCGAGCATCAGCCCGGCCGGTCCGGCGCCGATGATCGCGACCTGCGTGCGCTCCATGACCCGTGCGAATCTACCCCAGCCAGATAGGCTTCGACGCCACGTGACGACAGCCGATCAACAGCTTGTGCTCGGCGAGCGGCCGCTGCATCCGGAGGATGTCGTCGCCGTGGCGAGCGGCGGGGGGCGCGTGACGCTCGGAGCCGCCGCACGCGATGCGATGACGCGCTCGCGCGACGTGATCGAGCGCGCACTCGCGCGCGGGGACCAGGTGTACGGCGTGACGGTCGGTGTCGGCGCGCTGAAGACCGTGAGCGTCGAGGATGACGGTCAGGCGGCGTTCAACCGCGCGCTGATGGTCTCGCACAACGCTGGACACGGGCCGCTGGCGACGGCCGAGCTGGCGCGGGCGGCGATGCTCTGCCGCGCAGCCGGACTGGCGCTCGGCCACGCCGGCGTGCGTCCGCAGGTCGCCGATGCGCTCTGCGCGGCGCTGAACGCGGACTTCATCCCGCGCATCCACACGATCGGCTCCGTCGGCCAGTCCGATCTGAGTCAGATGGCGGAGATCGGGCTCGCGCTGACCGGACAGACGCAGGCTGAGGAGCTGCTACGCGCCGGACTCGAGCCGCTCGCGCTGGCCCCGCGCGAGGGCCTCGCGATCGTCAACTCGAACGCCTATGCGGTCGGGAGCGCATGCCTCGCCCTCAGCCGCGCGCGGGTGGCGCTGGCCGCGAGCGAGCTGGCGGCCGCGCTCGCCTACGAGGCGGTGCTCGGGAACGTCGACGCGCTGCATCCCGCGGTCGCAAGGGTGCGGCCCTACCCGGGCGCCGAGCGCGCACGCGCCCGGATTCTCGCCCTGCTGGCCGGTGGCCCGCTGGCCACCGGCCACACCCCACCGCGCAACCTGCAGGACCCACTGTGCTTCAAGGGCCTGGCCCAGACGCTGGGGGCCGCGCACGACGCGCTCGATCACCTGCATGCGGTCCTGTCGATCGAGCTCGCCTCCTCCGGTGACACCCCGCTGGTGCTGGTCGATGAGGACCGCGCGATCTCCACCGGCGGGCACGAGATCGCGCCCGTGGCGCAGGCGCTCGATTACGCCCGCCTGGCGCTGGCCGGCGCGGTCACGATCGCGTGCGAGCGCGTGCAGAAGCTGCTCGATCCGAAGTTCACCGGCCTGGCCGCCGGCCTGCGCTCGCGGCCGGGCGACCCGCACGACGGCCTCGCGATCGCCGGCCACGGCGCCGCCTCGATCGCGGCCGAGGCGCGGCTGCTCGCGCAGCCGGTCACGCTGGAGCAGCCGACCTCCTCGATCGCGGAGGGGATCGAGGACCGGATCACGATGGCCCCGGTCGCGGCCGCCAGGCTGCATCAGATGGCCGGCCTCGCCTCGCGCCTCGCGGCCGTGGAACTGCTGTGCGCCGCCCAGGCGGTGGACCTGCGCGGGGCCTCCGGCGCGCTCGGCGGCGGCACCGCCTCCGCGTACCGGCTCACGCGCGTGCACCATCCCGGCGGGGACCTGCTGGTCGATTCGCCGGCCCGGCTGGACGCGCTCGCGGCCGCGCTCGAGCGGGGAGCGCAGACATGACCGTGGCGGTTGGCACCGGCGCCGTCAGCTTCACGGAGCTCGTGGCCGTCGCGCGCGAGGACGCCGTCGTCGAGCTCACGCCAGAGGCGCGCGGCGCGATCCGCGCCGGCCGTGAGATCGTCGATGCCCTGGCACAGGACACGCGTCCGCACTATGGGGTGTCGACCGGTTTCGGCGCGCTCGCGCTGCGCCACATACCGCCGCAGCGCCGCACCGACCTGCAGCGCTCGCTGATCCGCAGTCACGCCGCCTCAAGCGGCGCCGAGATCGAGCGCGAGGTGGTGCGGGCGATGATGCTGCTGCGGCTCTCGACACTCGCCACCGGCCGCACCGGGGTCCGCGAGCAGACCGCGCTGGCCTATGCGGGGATGCTCACCGCCGGAATCACGCCGATCATCGGCGAGTACGGCTCGCTCGGCTGCTCGGGTGATCTCGCCCCGCTCGCGCACTGCGCGCTGGCCCTTATGGGCGAGGGTGATGTGCGTGACCGGAGCGGGGCCCGGACGGCGGCGGCGGAAGCGCTCGCCGCCGCCGGGATCGAACCGATCGTCCTGGCCGAGAAGGAGGGGCTCGCGCTGATCAACGGCACCGACGGCATGCTGGGCATGCTGGTGCTGGCGATCCATGACCTCGAGCGCCTGCTCAAGGTCGCTGACATCGCCGCCGCGATCAGCGTCGAGGCGCTGCTCGGCACCGACAGGGTGTTCGCCGCGGACCTGCAGGAGCTTCGTGGCCAGCCGGGGCAGATCGCCTCGGCCGCGAACCTGCGTGCGCTGCTGGCCGGCAGCCCGCTGGTCGAGAGCCACCGCGGGCCCGAGGACCCGCGCGTTCAGGACGCCTATTCGCTGCGCTGCGCGCCGGCGGTCGCCGGTGCCGCGCGCGACACGCTCGCGCACGCGACGCTCGTCGCCAACCGGGAGCTGGGCGCCGCGATCGACAACCCGGTGATCACGGCCGACGGGCGGCTCGAGTCCAACGGCAACTTCCACGGCGCGCCGGTCGGCTACGCGCTCGACTTCCTGGCGATCGCTGTCGCCGATCTGGCGAGCATCTCCGAGCGCCGCAGCGACCGCTTCCTCGATGCCGCTCGCAGCCACGGGCTGCCACCGTTCCTGGCCCACGATCCCGGCGTCGACTCGGGGCTGATGATCGCCCAGTACACGCAGGCCGGGATCGTCGCGGAGCTCAAGCGGCTCGCGGCGCCCGCGTCGGTCGACTCGATCCCCAGCTCGGCGATGCAGGAGGACCATGTGTCGATGGGCTGGGCCGCCGGCCACAAGCTGCGCCGCGCGATCGACGGGCTCGAGCGGGTGCTCGCGATCGAACTGATGACCGGCGTCCGCGGGCTTGATCTACGCGCCCCGCTCGCGCCCGCCCCGGCCGGCGCCGCGGTCCGCGACCGCCTGCGCGCGGAGATCGCCGGGGTCGGCCCGGACCGCGAGCTCGCACCGGAGATCGACGCTGCGGTCGCGCTGGTGCGCTCCGGCGCCGTGGTCGCCGCCGCCGAGTCGGTGACCGGACCGCTCAGCTGAACGACCGCCCCGGGGCGCGGTTCAGCTGACCACGCCCGCCGACGCGCAGGTCACGAGTGCGCGCGACAGGTCCTGTAGTTCGACACCGCGCAGATCGGGGTGGTCGCGGTCGACGCGAACGGTCAGCTCCGGGGACGAGCCCAGGCTCCGGTGCCCGTTGCGGCACAGCTCCTGCCAGAGGTCGCCGGTGTGCGCCAGCAGCCCGGCGCGCAGCTCACGCTCACGGCGCGAGAGCGTCTCCAGCTCGCGCGCCTCCTCGAACGGGTCGATCCGCACCTGCGAGTCGCTGCCGATCGCCAGCGGCACACCGGCGTCCGCGTACCGCATCGCCGGCAGGTAGCCGTCACCCAGGTTGCCCTCGGTGGTCGGGCAGGACGCGACGATCGCGCCCGTGCGCGCGAGCCTGGCGATGTCATCGGTGCTCACGTGGATGCCGTGGATCACGGTGCTGCGCTCGCTCAGGAAGCCCGTGCGGTCGAGCAGCTCAATCGGTGAGCACCCGTGCTCGGCCTGGCACTCGTCGAGCTCGCGGCGCTGCTCGTGGGCGTGCACGTGGCGGACGATCCCGTGCGCGTCGGAGTACGCGGTGATCGCCTCGAGCCATGACGACGGAACCGCGCGGACGCTGTGTGCGGCCACCCCGACCTCCACGCCCGGCTGATCCGCGGCCCACGCCCGCAGCGCGTCGACCCGCGTGAGGAAGGTCTCGACGTCCGGATCGCAGAAGCGCCGCTGACCGGTCGTCGGCGGGCGGTCGCCGCCGTCCCAGCCATTGCGGTTGTACGCGGCGGGCAGCAGCACGATCGGAAGCCCGGCGGCGAGCGCCCCCCGGGCCACCGCGATCGCGAGCTCGTTGGGGTCATCGTAGGGACGGCCGTCGGACTGATGGTGGACGTAGTGGAACTCACCGACGATCCCGTACCCGGCGCCCCGCATCTCGCTGAAGCCCTGTTCGGCGACGGCCAGCATCGTCTCCGGCGTGAGCGCGTCGGCCAGCGCGAACATCTCCGTGCGCCAGGTCCAGAAATCGTCGCGGTTGGCCGGCGTGACGCGCTCGGCGCGGCCACGCAGGCCGCGCTGGAAAACGTGCGAATGCACGTTGGGCATCGCCGCGATCTCGGCGTAGCGCTCGTCACTCATGCCGGCCACTCATGTCGGCCGTACAGTATCCGCGCCCGGCTCCGCGGCGTCCGCGCCCGGCTCCTCGAGCAGTCGCCGCAGCGCCCGCTCGACGACCGCGGTCGCGAGCTCGGCATCCTCCAGCTCGATGTGCTCGGCCGGGGAGTGGCTGACGCCGGTGCGGTTGCGGACCAGCACCATCGCCGCCGGCAGCATCGGCGCGAGCACGCCGGCGTCGTGCCCGGCGAAGCAGACGCTGTCCGGCACGCCTTCATCGAGCACCTCGCCGGCGGCCTCGTGCAGCCGGATGCGTACAGCCGGCGAGAACTCGGTCCCGCGTGACTGCGAGGCGAGCTTGATCTCGATGCCGACCCGGCTGCGGGCGGCGAGCTCGTCTGCGGCCGCGCGCAGCGCCGTTAGCCACCGCTCGGGTCGCTCGGGGTCCGCCGAGCGCGCGTCGATCCACAGGCGGACGTCGGATGCGACCGTCGTGGTCGCGTTCGGCGCGACCACGATCCGTGAGCTCGTGACCGTCAGCTCGCCGATCTCGGCGCCGATCTCCTCGGCCGCGACCATCAGCCGCGCGGCCGTCCCGAGCGCGTCGCGGCGGCGCCCCGGCGGGGTCGTCCCGGCATGGTCGGCCTGACCGCTGAAGTGCAGCTCCACCCGCATCCGATGCGCCAGCGCACGCACGATCCCGAGCGGCGCGCCGGCATCGGCCAGCAGCGTGTCCTGGTCGATGTGCACCTCGACGAAGCCCCGCAGGCGCTCCAGCCATTCCGGCGCGCTCGACAGCGCCTCGGGTGCCACGCCGTCCGCGCGCATCGCCTCGGCGAGCGTGACGCCGTCATCATCGGTGCGGGCCAGCACAGTGGCGACGTCGAGCACGCCGGTGAGCGCCTTGCTGCCGAACGTCGGCGTGTTGAAGCGCGCCCCCTCCTCGTCGGCGAAGGCGATCACGGCGATCGGCAGGCCCGAGCGCTGCGCGATCTCGAAACCGCACGCAACGCCGAGCGGCCCGTCGAACAGGCCGCCCCCACGGACGCTGTCGAGGTGCGATCCCACGCCCCACCACGGCGGCGGCGTGTCCGGGTGCGCCCAGAGGTTGCCGGCGGGGTCGCGTTCGACGATCAGCCCCGCCGCGGCCGCCTGGCGTTCGAACCACGCGCGCGACTGCCGGTCGGCGTCAGTCCATGCCAGCCTGTACGCGCCGTCGGCCCGCTGGCCGACGGCCTCCAAACCCGCGAGCCGTTCCCCCAGACTCACCGCAGCACCCGCCACTCGCTGCCCGGCCGCACATACACCAGCTCGCCGCCCGCGATCACGATCTGCACGGGGTTGTGACCGAACCTGTACGGGATCCGCTCGAGCGGCCCGTCGAGCACGAGCACGTCCGCGCGCTTGCCGGGCTCGAGCGAGCCCAGCTCGCGCTCCAGTTGCATGACCCAGGCGGCGTTGAGGGTGCACGCCAGCAGCGCCTCCTGAACCGTCCAGCCGTAGCGCCTGACCGCCAGCCCGATCACCAGCGGCAGCGAGTTGATCGGGGAGGTCC
>WQWK01000131.1 GCA_009785395.1 Conexibacteraceae bacterium | reverse complement strand
GGCCGCGAGCGCTACGCCCGTGGTCAGCTTGCTCTTAAGCAAGTTCACTTCTTCCCTCCTCGTTTCTCCACAGAATGCGGGGCACGACGGACAGCCTCCGCGTCCGTATCCCCATACTTAGCGCGGCAACCGTAACACGCCCTGACGGACGAGTTCCAGTCCCGCGCTGACGCAAAATCTAACACCAACAATTGGTCCCCGACGTCAAAAGCTCACGAAGTTCTGGCGATGACACGGTCCGGGCATTCGCGCCCGGCCGTCTGAACCTGATCGGCGAGCACACCGATTACAACGATGGCCTCGCGCTGCCGTTCGCTGTCACGCTGGGCGTGGTGGTCACCGCCACGCGACTGCCCGGCGACACGGTGCAGGCGCTGGCCGGCGACCTCGGGGAGACCGACGCCTTCCCGCTGCACAGCCCTCAGCCGGCCGACGGCTGGCGCGCGTTCGTGCGCGGCGCCGTGGCCGAAATCACGCGGCTCGGCTACGCGCTGCCGGCCGCACGCATCGAGATCAGCGGCGAGGTGCCGCGGGGCTCGGGTCTGTCATCGTCGGCGGCGCTCGAGGTTGCGCTGTGCCTGGCCCTGATCGAGCTGGCCGGGGCTGCGCCACCTCCCGACGTCGAGCTCGCGCGCCTCGGCCAGCGAATCGAGCACGACTGGGCGGGCGCGCAGACGGGTCTGCTCGACCAACTGGCGTCGCTCAGTGGAGCGGCCGGGCAGGCGGTGCTGATCGATTTCCGCACGCTCGAGATCGAGCCGTTACCACTTGAGCTGGGCGAGCACCTGCTCGTCACGCTCCCCTCGGGGGAGCCGCACGCCAACGCCGAGTCGGGCTACAACCGCCGGCGCGAGGAGTGCTTCGAGGCCGCGCAGCGCGTAGGCGCCGAGTCGCTGCGCGACGCCCAGATTCAGGACCTCCACATGCTTCCCGACGTGCTCGCCCGCCGCGCCCGCCACGTGATCAGCGAGAACGGACGCGTGCTCGAGGCTGTCGCGGCGTTGCGGCGCCGCGACTTCCAGCGGCTGGGCCGGCTGCTCGACCTCTCCCATGCCAGCCTGCGCGATGACTTCGAGGTCTCGACACCCGCCGTCGAGGCGGCGGTCGGCAGGCTGAAGGAGGCCGGAGCACTGGGAGCGCGGCTGCTCGGCGGTGGCTTCGGCGGCAGCGTGCTCGGCCTGATGGCGCCGAGCACGGACGTGCTCACCGACGCGACCATGGTCTCACCGGGCCCCGGCGCGCACCTGCTTCGGACACCCGCCGGTAGTAGCCTGCAACCAGGCTAACCGCTCTCGGGCTTGCGTCGTAAGCCCTTGGAGGCCCCGATTCGTCAGGACCTCTTATCGAACGCCCGGAACGCGCTGGGAGGAGCAGCACTGCTGGATCAGGACATCCTCGGAGATGCCATCGAGCGTCTCGAGTGGAGCGAGAAGAGGTCGGGCGAGCACTCGCGGGCCGCACAGATCACCCGTCGCACAGCGCTGACGGGCGGTGCCGCGGGCCTGGCCGCCACGCTGCTGGCGGCCTGCGGCGGCTCGGGCGCGGCCATCGGTGACGCGCACGGCGCCGGCGGCAACATCTCCTCGATATTCGGGCACAGCGGCGGCTACAGGTTCACGGTCGTCAACCACGCGACCGCCAACACCGTCTTCACCGCGACCCAGAACGGGGTGCAGGACGCGTGCAAACTCCTGAACTGCTCCTACCAGTGGACCGGCTCCGGATCGGGCAGCGTCGCCGCGATGGTCGGCGCAATCAATACGGCAGTCGCCGCCGGCGTCGACGGCATCGCCACCAGCCTGATCGCGAAGGGCTCGTTCGACCAGCCGGTCGCAGCGGCGCTCGAGGCCGGGATCCCGGTCGTCTCCTACAACGCCGACGTGGCGACCAATCCGCGGCTCGCCTACATCGGCCAGGACCTCGTGCGCAGCGGCCAGGAGATGGGCCGCCGCATCCAGGCCCTGATGCCGCGCGGCGGCCGGATCACGGTGTTCATCGCGACGCCGGGATCGGCAAACCTGCAGCCTCGCCTCGACGGGCTCCGCCAGGTGCTGCACGGCACGAACATCACGGTGCACTCCGAGGCTTCGGCCGCGTCCGAGCCCCAGGAGCTGACATCGATCGAGACGTTCGTCGGCAACAACCTGCGCGCCTATGACGGCTACTTCGCCGTCGACGGTGGCAGCACCGAGGCCGTTGCGCAGGCGATCCAGAAGTACAACCTCCACACCCGTGGCGTCCTCGGCGGCGGCTTCGATCTCACACAGGTGACGCAGCAATCGCTGCAGAGCGGCTACATCCAGTTCGCGATCGACCAGCAGCCCTACCTGCAGGGCTTCCTGCCGATCCTCGAACTCTTCCTCCACCGAGTCAGTGCGGGCCTGACCGGCATCGCCGACGTCGACACCGGCGTGAAGCTCGTCGACCGGGAAACGGTCAAGCCCTACGTGAGCACCATGAGCCGCTTCGAGGGGACCGGAACCACGCCGGGCGTCCAGCACGCCTGACTCGCGCGGCGATGAGCGACCACGATCAGAGGCTGATGACGCTGATCGAGATCGGGCGGGCGCTGGTCGCGGAGCTCGATCCCGAGGCGGTGCTCGACCGCATCCTGCACGAGGCCCGAGAGCTCACCGGGGCCAGGTACGCAGCCCTGGGCGTCGTCGGCGAGGGACGCGACAGGCTCGAGCGGTTCCTGACCTCGGGCATCGACGAACAGACCCGCCGCGCGATCGGCGCGCTCCCGCACGGACGCGGCGTGCTCGGCCTGCTGATCAGCGATCCACGGCCGCTAAGGCTCACCGACGTCTCCGAGCATCCACAGAGCTCCGGGTTTCCGGCCCACCACCCGCCGATGAGGACGTTTCTCGGCGTACCGATCATGATCCGCGGCCAGGCCTGGGGCAACCTGTACCTGTCCGAGAAGGCTGACGGCAAGCACTTCACCGACGCCGATGAGGATGCCGTCACGCTGCTGGCGCAGTGGGCGGCGACCGCGATCGAGAACGCGCGCCTCTACGACAACAGCGAACGGCGCCGGGCCGATGCCGAGCACGCCGTGCGGTCGCTGCGGGCCGCTCAGGACATCGCGGACGCGATCGGCAGCGTGGCGGAGCTGGACCACGTGCTCGAGTTGATCGTCAGGCGCGCCCGCGCGCTCGTGGAAGCCCGGAGCGTCCTGATCCTGCTGCACGAGGATGACGTGCTGGTGGTGGCCGCAAGCGCCGGGCCCGTTCCCGCTGGTCTGGACATCGCGGCCGAACTGGGAGTCCCCCACGCCCGCTCCGCGCTGACCGTGCCGATGCTGCACCGCGGCGTCGAGGTGGGCGTGCTGGCGGCTTTCAGTCCGGGCCTCGGGGACGGATCCTTCGATCAGCCCGACGAGCAGCTGCTGCGGACGTTCGCCGCGTCGGCAGCAAACGCCGTGGCTATCAAGCGCAGCGTCGACGCCGACCGCCTGCATGCCCAGATCGCGGCCGCGGAGGGCGAGCGCCGGCGTTGGGCGCGGGAGCTCCACGACCAGACGCTGCAGTCGCTTGGGGCAATGCGGATGCTCCTGTCCGCGGCCGCCCGCCAAGCCGACCCGCAGGCGCACGCGGACGCGCTTGCGCAGGCGATTGACGACCTCGAGCTCGAGGCCGACAACCTGCGCGGGATCATCACCGATCTGCGCCCGTCGCTGCTGGACGACCTCGGGCTGGTGCCGGCCCTGGACGCGCTGCTCGACCGCCGCCGCGACGCGGGGCTGGTGACCGAGCGCGACATCGATGTCCCCGCGCTCGCGGACGGAGGACCACGGCTCGATCCGGAGCTCGCGACGACGGTCTACCGGCTCGTCCAGGAGGCGCTCAGCAACGTCGTCAAGCATTCCGGGGCGAGGACCTGCCACGTGACCGTGCGCCTCATCGTGCCGCCGGGCGAACAGCACCGGCGCGAGCAGCACCCGGGCGAACAGCACCCGGGCGAACAGCACCGGCGCGAACAGCTGCTCGTCGAGGTCCGCGACGACGGACACGGCTACGACACGTCGTCGCGGACCTCGGGGTTCGGGCTGCAGGGGATGCGCGAGCGTGTGCACCTGGCCGGCGGCAGGCTCGAGCTCGTTTCCGGCGGCGGCGGCACGGTCGTCCGCGCGCACATACCGCTGGGCGGCGGCGGGCAGCTGGGCTGAACGCCCTAGTGCCCTGAGTCCCAAATTCGACGGCAGCTTCGCGGCGTCTGGACGCGCGTGACGCCACCCGATTCGCGGCAGATACCACCAGTATCTGCCTTGCGAACCGGGCGTCCCCACACACGCCCAGCCACTCGCGAAATCTGCTCGCGAATTTACGACTCACGACACTAGGACTGTTGCGCGCACGCAATCGAGCGGCTGCGCTCGACGATCGCCAGGATCTCGTCCGGGTCCGAGGTGAGGTGCAGGCGGTCGATGTCGATGGGTGCGATGCGGCCGTCGGCGAGCGCGTGCGTACGTAGCCAATCGAGCAGCCCGTCCCACTCGGCGTCGCCGAGCAGGATCGCCGGGAAGTGCTGCACGGTCGCGGTCTGGATCAGGGTCAGCAGCTCAAACAGCTCATCGAGCGTCCCGTAGCCGCCCGGCGCGACGACAAACGCCTGTGCGTAGCGCACGAACATCACCTTGCGTGCGAAGAAGTGGCGGAAGCGCAACCCGATGTCCACGTACGGGTTGGGATTCTGCTCGTGGGGCAGCTCGATGTTGCATCCCACCGACGTCGCGCCGACATCGGTGGCGCCCCGGTTGGCCGCCTCCATCAAGCCGCCGCCCCCGCCGGTCATGATCGCGTACCCTGCTCTGCCCAGCGTCGCGGCGACCTTGCGCACCAGCGCGTAGTCCGGGTGCGTGGACGGAGTCCGCGCCGACCCGAAGATCGTCACCGCCGGCCCGATGCCCGAGAGTGTGTCGAAGCCGAGGGCGAACTCGGCCGCGATCGTGCGCACGAGCCCGGCGTCGTGCTCGCGCAGTTCCGGGCTCTGGGATCCGAGCCAGCCGAGCAGCTCCTGATCGAACGTGGGTTCGGCCGACGTCCCTGGCGCCGGTGCTCCCGGGTTCGGCTCCATCGGTGCGTCCATTGCTGTCAGAGTACGCGCGATGGCATCACTGAACGATGTCGATCTCTCGCTCAAGCTCCCCAAGGAGGAGGGGCTCGAGCGGCTCTTGGCCGCTCAGAAGCGCCTGCTCGCGCTGCGCCTTCAATCCGCCGGGCTCATCGGTGATGGCAGCATCGGCCCACCCCTACTGGTTCTGTTCGAGGGCTGGGACGCGGCTGGTAAGGGCGGGGCGATCCGGCGCCTGACCTCGATGCTGGACCCGCGCCATTTCACCGTGTCGGAGTTCGCGGCTCCATCCACGCGCGAGAAGCGTCACCACTTCCTGTGGCGGTTCTGGCCGCACATTCCCGGCTGGGGCGGGATGTGCGTCTTCGACCGAACCTATTACGGACGCGTGCTGGTCGAGCGAGTCGAGGGGTTCGCGACCAAGCCCGAGTGGAAACGGGCCTACGCTGAGATCGTCGACTTCGAGCGGATGCTCTGCCAGGAGGGCATGATCCTCGTCAAGTTCTGGCTCCAGATCTCCGACAAGGAGCAGCTGCGCCGCTTCAACGCCCGCGCCGGCGATCCTCTGAAGCAGTGGAAGCTGACCGACGAGGACTGGCGCAACCGTGAGCGCCGCAGCGACTACCAGCAGGCGATCGATGACATGCTCCAGCGCACAGACCACGCGGACGCGCCGTGGCTGCTGATCCCGGCGGAAAACAAGACCTACGCGCGTGTTGCCGTGGTTGAGACGGTGATCAGCGCGCTCGAGCAGGGCATGAGGGCAGCCGGGCACGAGCCGGTCAGCACCGCGGCGGCGCTCTGATGCGGCCGGCCTCGTCGGCGCACTACCCGCGTGACCGTGAGGCCGACATCGTTCTGCGGGACGGCTCGACTCTGCACGTGCGCCCGGTGCGGGCGCAGGATGCAGCGGCGATCCGGGCGTTTCTTGACTCGCTCTCGCCCGAGGCGATCACGTT
>WQWK01000130.1 GCA_009785395.1 Conexibacteraceae bacterium | reverse complement strand
GGTCGGCACCCGGGCGAAGAAGCTGCCGCCGCGCGGGATGACTCGGTCGTCGACTCCGTAGTCGGCGAGTGTCCGCGTGGCGGTGACGATGACCTCGGGCAGATCGAAGACGATGCCGCGACGGTCAGGTGCCTTCTGCAGCAGCCGTGCCAACATCGATCCGTCGGCGCCGCCGAGGTCGGCGACGACGTCGCCGGGCGGCAGCTCGTAGGTCTCGAGGAACGGGCCGCGCCAGCCCTCCGAGACGCTCGCCATCGCGGCAGTCTGAAGGGCGACCCTGGCGGGATGCTGCGGGATCCAGTTCTCGAACTTCATGCCCAGCTGCTTCTCGGCGGCCGGCTCGCCCGTCTGCACGGTGTGCAGGAGCTCGCCGAAGGGCTGGTAGTGGGTCTCCATGAAGAACCGGGAGCTCGCGTGCGCTGAGCCGGGAACGTTCGGGGCGAGCGTTGCGCCGAGCCGCGTGATCGCGATCTTCCTGTCGGACTCCGTGTAAAAGATGCCGAGCGGGGTCAGTGTCCGTATCACCCGGCCCAGCGCATCGGCGTCGGCGCCGGTCGCCTCGGCGAGGTCCTCGATGCTGCGCGGGCCGTCGAGCAGCAGTTCGGCGACGCCCAGCCGGGCGACGGTGTAGAGCGCCTGTGAGGTCGCGAAGCCGAGCAGAAGCTGCGCCATCTCCAGCGCATCGTCCGGGGTCGGCGTGAGGGTCGGGCTTGGGGTGGGTGAAGTGGTCATGTTCGGTTCCCTGGTGTTGGTGAGAGTTCGTGTGCGAGGGTCATTTCTGGACGGTCGCCTCGATCGCGGAGAACGGCGTGCCGGTCTCCTTGACGGTGGTGACGATGAAGCCGGCGTTCGTGAGGAGATCCGCATACTCGGCCGCCGTGCGCTCCTTGCCGCCGGTCATGCCGAGCATGATCAGGTCGATGGGCTTGCTGAAGTCCGGCGTGTCACCCGCCGGAACGATGTGCTCGATCACCACGAGCCGCGCGCCCGGCAGGGCGGCGGCGGCGATGTTCTCGAGGATCCGGATGGCGGACCGATCGTCCCAGTCGTGCAGGACCATTGACATGAGGTAGAGGTCGGCGGCCGGCACCCGGTCAAAGAAGCTGCCGCCGTGCACGGTCACCCGGCCGGCGACTCCATAGTCGGCGAGTGTCCGCTTGGCGGCTGAGATCACCTCGGGCAGGTCGAAGACGATGCCGCGGCGGTGGGGCGCGTTTTGCAGCAGCCGCGCGAGCATCGATCCGTCGGCGGCGCCGAGGTCGGCGACGAGGTCGCCCGGCGGCAGCTTGTAGTTCTGCAGAAACGGGTCGCGCCAGCCGTCCGACACGCTGGCCATGGCCGCGTTCTTCATCGCGACACGCTCCGGTTTCTGCGCCATCCAGTACTCGAACTTCATGCCATAGAGGACCTCGGCGGCCGTTTCGCCCGTTCGCACGGTGCGCAGGAGGTCTCCGAACGGCTGGTAGTGAGTCTCCATCAGGAACAGCGCGATCGCGTGGGCTGAGCCGGGAGCGTCCGGGGCGAGCGTTGCGCCGAGCGGAGTGATCGCGATCTTCCCGTCGGTCTCGGTGCGGAACACGCCGAGCGGGGTCAGCGTCCGTATCACCCGGCCCAGCGCGTCGGCGTTGGCGCCCGCCGCCTCGGCGAGGTCGTCGATGCTGCGCGGGCCGTCGACCAGCGTCTCGGCTACCCCCAGCCGCGCGATCGCGTACAGCGCCTGTGATGTGGAGAAGCCGAACAGGTGCTGCATCATCTGCAGCGAATCGCCCGGGGCAGGCGTGGTTGTCATGTCATGTCTCCTTGTCTCGGTGAGCCCTACGGAGTCCGCAGTTCAACCACACCCAGGAGCGGGTTGACCACGTGCTGACCGCAGAGCGGTCAACAGGCCTCCGATCCGGCGGGGCGCGTGCCAGGGTCGCCAGGGGAGCGAACCTCGAACCGAAAAGCCAAGGAGGCATGGCCGTGCGCGCTGCGATCTTTCACAAACCCCACGACATCACCCCCGGTGACCGCCCCGATGCGGCCCTCAAAGAGCCGACCGATGCCGTCGTACGGGTGCTGATGGCATGCGTCTGCGGGACCGACCTGTGGTTCTACCGGGGTGACTCGCCCTACGAGCCCGGGCCTATCGGCCACGAGTTCGTCGGAGTGATCGAGGAGGTCGGTGCTGACGTGAAGACGCTGACCAAGGGCGACTTTGTGATATCGCCGTTCGCGTTCAGTGACGGCGATTGCCCCAATTGCCGGAACGGCATCACGACCGCCTGCGTGAACGGAGGCTTTTACCCCATGAACGGCGACGGCGGCCAGGGCGAAGCGGTGCGGGTACCGCTCGCCGACAGCACGCTCGTCACCGTGCCGGGCTCCGGCCACTCAGAGGAAACGTTGCGCTCACTGGTGACGCTGTCGGATGTATTCCCGACGGGCCATCACGCCGCCGTCTGTGCTCAGGTCGAGCCCGGCCAGACCGTCGCCGTGGTCGGCGACGGCGGCGTCGGGCTCTGTGGCGTGCTGGCCGCCAGGCGCCTCGGTGCCGAGCGGATCATCGCCCTCTCAGGCCATGCGGATCGCCAGCGACTGGCGATCGAGCTCGGCGCCACGGATATCGTCGCGGAGCGCGGCGAGGAGGCGGTGGAGCAGGTCAAGGCGTTGACGGGCGGCGTGGGCGTTGACGCGACTCTGGAGTGCGTCGGCACGGCTCAGGCGATGCAGACCGCGATCGGCATCGCGCGTTCCGGGTCGATGGTCGGGTTCGTGGGCGTACCACACTGGGCCGAGCTGCCGGCCTGGGAGATGTGGTCACGCACGGTCGGCGTCCGCGGCGGCGGAACGCCGGTACGCGTGTACCTGCCCGAGCTCCTCGACGAAGTGCTGTCCGAGCGACTCAACCCGGGACGCGTCCTCGACTACGAGACCGATCTGGAGGGCATCGCCGGCGCTTACGCCGCGATGGACCAGCGCCGAGCGATCAAGGCGCTCGTTCGCGTAGGGCGTCCCTGAGCTGGTCGCGGCTTGTGAGGTCGAGCTTCTGGAAGACGCGACCCATGTGCGTCTCGACCGTGGCGGTCGTGACGAACAGTGTCTGTGCGATCTCACGATTCGAGCGTCCGGCGGCCGCGAGCCGAGCGACCCTCAGCTCGCTCGGCGTCAGCGACTCGACGCCGGACAACACGAGCCGCCGCGGGCGCGCGCCGGTCGCGCGTAGCTCCTCCTCGGCGCGGGTACGGAGCGGCGTGGCGCCACAACGGTGCGCCAGGTCCATTCCGCGCCGCAGCGGCTCGCGAGCGTCCGACCGCTGTCCCTCGCGGCGCAGCGCAGCGCCCAGGTCCACCAGCGCGCGGGCGAGCTCCAGCCGGCGTGGACTGCGCTCGAGCTGCTCGACCGCTGCTCGCAGGTGCCGGATCCCCTCACTGCCGCCGGTCGCGAGGCCGACCAGCCGCCGCGCCGTTCCCAGCCCCGCCTGGGTCCCGAAGCGCTCGGCTGCCACGAGCATGGCCTGCGCCCGCGCCAGCGCCTCAGCACGGTCGCCGCCGGCCAGCGCAACCGCCACCTCGGACGGGGCCATGTAGAGCGGCAGCAGCGTTCGCTCGGGCGGAGCGTCCCTGATCTGCCTCTGCGCGCCCTCGAGATCGCCCCGCTGCAGCGCGAGCGCCACCCGCGCCGGGATCACCTCATGCCAGAGCCAGGTTGTCCCCTCGCCGATCCCTTGCTCGGACAACACCGAAAGGGCGGCATCCAGCTCGCCCAGCTCGACCAGCGCCCCGACCAGCGGCGCGACCACGGCCGGCACAAGAAACCGATAGCCCGCGGCACGATCGGCTTGGAGCGCGAACCGCGCCTCCTCGACCACCGCCGCAAGGTCCCCGCGACCGCGCGCGACGTGGGCCCGCATGACGGCCAGGAGCGACTGCTCACCGCCCGCCCCGATTCTCACCATCAGCTGCCACCGGCGGTCCACCCAATAGGAACACTCCTCGAGCCGATCGCACTGAGCGAGGGTGCAGACCGCCCAATAGAAGCCGATCGACATCGAATGCTCAGCCGCCAGCCGGCCGTCCGAGAGCACGCCAAGCGCCGCCTCCGCGGCCGCGCTCGCGGGCATGGTTCCCGTCCTCGAGCCGAGCCTGGCAAGCGAGGCCCGCAGCTCGTAGGCGGCCAGGCTGTCCGGCGCAACCTGCTCCAGGAGCGAGGCCGCCCGACGGCCGAGCGTAAGCGGCGTACGCGGCAGCATCAACGACCACGACATGTGCTCGACGTCCAACCGCAGCGCGTGCTCGGGCGCGTCGTCGCGCAGTGCGTCTGCGGCAGCCGCCAGGACCGCAATGCTCTCCTCCTGGCGATCCTGCATCGTCAACAGCTTTGCCAGCAGCAGCGCCGCGGCCTCGTGCTCGCCGGCATCGCCGGCGAGCACGAGCGCCCCGGCGGCGTGGTCCAGCGCCGCCTCGTCGCCCACGCGAGACTCTGCCTGCGCCAGCTGCATCAGCACGCCGTGACGCGCCTCCGCCGGCGGCGGCTCCTCGAGCGCGCGACGCAGCAGGGTGACGGCCTCCTCGACCGCGCCGTGTTCCAGAGCGTGGTCTGCGGCAACGGCCAGGCGCTCCACCACATCCGCGTCTCCACCGCGCTCGGCCGCGAGCAGATGCACCGCGGCCTGATCAGCCCTGCCCTCCCCGTGCAGCAGGTCCGCCGCCCGGCGGTGCAACGCGGCGCGGCGCGCCGGGGTGAGCATGTCGTAGACGGCTGCGCGCACCAGCGGGTGCACGAACTCCTGGGCCTGCCCGGCGGTGAAGATCCGCATCACGACGAGTCGGTCACAGGCCTCGCTGACCACCGTCACCGGCAGGTTCACCAGCGCGGCGAGCTGGCGCGGCGCAAACCCGGCCTGGAGCACGGCTGCCGCCGCGGCCGCCTCGCGCGCAGCGGGCGACAGGCCGGCGAGCCGCGCACGCACGTGGCGCGCGACAGCAACCCGGCCGAGGTCGGTGACGTGCTGGGGATCCACGGGAAGAGTGATGTCCGCGTCGAGCGCGGCGGCAAGCTCCGAGACCAGCAGTGGGTTGCCATGCGTTCCCGCATGGCAGGCGCGCGCGGTCTGGTCGTCGCAGCGCCCTCCGAGCCGGTTCGCCACCAGTGCGCCCGTCGCCGGCACGCTCAACGGAGCCGGAACCAGCCGCTCGCCGCCCAGGGCGTCCAGCAGGTCCTCGGGTGCGTCCGGCTCACCCGTGCGCCACGCCGCGAGCAGCAGCACCGGCATCCCCTCCAGTCGACGAGCCGTGTACACGAGCCAGCGCAGGGAGGCCAGGTCTGCCCACTGCAGGTCGTCGACGGCCAGCAGAAGAGGGCGCTCGGACGCGAGGTTCGCCGCCAGCCAGTACAGACCATGCTGCGCAGCAAACGCAGGGTCATCGACCAGTCCTCCGCCGTCGGCCGCTCCGACCCCAAGCACGGGCGCCGCCAGCGCCGCGGCGCCCTCCAGCCAACGCCCCCGCTCAGCCGGACTCGAGCTACGCAGGGTCTCCTCGAACAACTGGCGCGCGACACCATGCCCGAAACCGTGCTCGAGCACTCCGCCCCGTGCACACAACACGCGGGCCCCCGCGTCGCGTCCAAGTGCGATGCCCGCCTCCAGCAGCGCGGTCTTGCCGATGCCGGCCTCGCCCTCGACCACCACCACGCCGCCCGGACCGGCTACGGCCGCGCCAATCCGCCCGAGCTCGAGCTCGCGCTCCAGGAGTCCGTGCACGTGCGGGACCGCGCGCCGGCGCGGGCGTCGCTCGCCGCGACGGCTGCGGTCCCGCCTGGTGGTTGCTGGCGAAGACTGGGGCTGGGGCACACTCATGCCGATACCAATGACGCTTCATGGGCGCCGATCCTTCCCTACGGCACGTCGAGAACGTACCGCAACCGCCGCAGCGGTCCGCTGCCGCGGTCATCAGCCGGCCTCGCCCAGCACGGTCTGACCCTGAGGCACCGTGCGCTCGACGCCGGTGCGGCGCCCGATCAACACGCCCGCAGCCACGGCGGCGCACGCCGCAAAGCCGGCCCCGGCCAGAAGCGCAT
>WQWK01000129.1 GCA_009785395.1 Conexibacteraceae bacterium | reverse complement strand
GTACCTCGACGCGTGAGGCCCAGCCGAAGTCGCGCTCGCTCGTGTGCGGGTAGAGCCCGAGCAGCCCTCGCTCCAGCGCCCGGTAGCGCACGAAATTGGCCCGCGATTGGGGGGTGCCTCCCTGCGCCCGGCCGGCATGGCTCGAGATCAGCCAGAGACGGGGGCAGGCGCTGGCGATGGCGGCCCGCTGGCCGCCATCGATCGAGACGTAGTCCTCGACGTATGGCCTGATGCTGCGCCAGGCGAGGGTCGGCAGGACCGGAGTCAGGCTCGAATCGGCAGCGGCCCCGCGCGACAGGAGGTAGTAGTCGAACGGCTCACGACCGTCGCTCGGGTAGAAGGCCACGCAGGCGGGCTCGCTCGTGGGCGTCGCGGCCAGCACGTATTTGGTGGCTGCGTTCCACGGCTCGGGCGAGGTGCCGTAGCTCGGGATCAACTGCAGCAGCCGCAGCGCGAGCAGCACCGCCACGCCGGCCACCCCGAGCGGCGGAGCCACCTGCCGCAGCACGGCGGCCGCGCCCGGGGAGAGCACCCCGGTCACACCCGAGCCCCGTGCCGCCGCCAGACCGGGGCCCAACAGCAGCCAGGCGAGGAGCAGCGCGACGGCCGGCATCACCAGGATCGTCACGCGCGCCAGTTCGACCGGCTCGCCCGCCCCGTAGGCGCCCAGCGCGAGCACCGTCGGGATCACGAACCAGGAGAGCAGGATCAGCACGGACAGCGCCCTGCGTCCATCACGCACCGCCGCGTAGGTGGCCGTGAGCAGCGCGACCAGCAGCACCGGCCCTGTCACGAGCGCGGCCAAGACCGTCGTCGACGTGTGGTGGAAGTTCGGCGGCATGCCGGCCGACAGCAGCGTCAGACCCGCCTGCACGGCGATCTGCATGCTCAGCGGCGTCACCCAGAACAGCTGGCCCGACCCGCGCTGCAGCGCGAGCACGACCAGCGGCATGGACAGCGCCAGCACGATTGCCAGGCACCCGATCACAAGCCGGGCACGCTCCCGGTACACCAGCAGCAGCGCCAGCTGCGCGGGGATCAGCAGCGCGACGTCGTAACCGACGTACATCGCCGCGAGCGTGCTGAGCACGTAGGCGATCACGGCGCCGCGGGCCGGTGCGCGCTCCGGCGGTGTCTGCAGGATCGCGGTCAGGGCCAGGAACGAGGCCACGCTGAGCGCCACGAGGATCGCGTAGCCGCGGGCGTTCTGGCCCCAGAACACGAGCGGCACGCTGATCACGGTCAGCAGCCCGGCGGCCACGGCGAGCCGCCTGCGACCGGCGAAGAGGCGCAGCGCCACGGCCGCAACCAGCCCCCCGGTGGCCGCGGTCGCGATCACCGACGGCAGCCGCAGCAACCACAGGGCATGGCCGAACCAGCCGATCAGGACGTGCATCAGCAGGTAGTAGCCGAGCATGTTGCCGCCGTCATTGGCGATCCCGTGCCACAGCGCGTGGCCGTGCTGGGAGGCGATCGTGAAGGTCGAGCCCTCGTCGAGCCAGAGGCTGCGGCTGGTGAGCGCGATCGCGGTCACGACGGCGCCGGCGATTGCCGGGATCGCGATCGCGATCAGGTTGGCGCCTGGCGAGGTGAGGGGAAGGAAACCCACCCCCAGGGTGGGTTTCCTTCCCCTCACCCTCGGAGCCTCGACCGTCGTCGTCATCGCGACCGCCCCCGGACCGGCCGCGACCGCCCCCGGACCCGCCGCGACGGCTCCCGCCGCCGCGCCATCGACCGTCGTCGTCATCGCGACCGCCCCTGCCCCCGCTGCCTGGGCGTCGCTCACATCAAACTGCTTCACCGACGGGAAGGTACCGACCCGAACGGATCAGCGTCCTGAACGGATCATCCCGGCGCCGACCGTGTCGTTGGTCGACTCGTCGATCAGGATGAAGCTCCCGGTCGTGCGGTTGCGTGAATACGGGTCGACGACCAGCGGCGCCGAGCTGCGCAGATGCACCCGGCCGATCTCGTTGAGCGACAGCTGGACCGCATCCGGATCGCGCTCCAGCGTGTTCACGTCGACGCGGAATTCGAGCTTGTCGACCACGGCCTTGGCCGCGCGCGTGGTGTGGTGGATCGCGTAGCGCCCGCCGGGCCGCATCGGCTCCTCGCTCATCCAGCAGACCATCGCCTCGAACTCGCGCGCGACCGTCGGCGCCTCCTCGGCGTTGACGATCACGTCGCCGCGCGAGATGTCGATGTCGTCCTCGAGCCGCAGCGTCACCGACATCGCCGGGAAGGCGACATCGACCTCGCCGTCGTAGGTGTCGATCGCGCGAATCTTCGTCTTGCGGCCGCTCGGCAGCACGACCACGTCGGTGCCGGGGCGCAGCACGCCGGCGGCGACCTGGCCCGCATAGCCGCGGTAATCGTGGTGGTCGTCGTGCATCGGCCGGACCACCCACTGGACCGGGAAGCGCACGTCATCCATGTCGCGATCGGTCGCGATCACCACGTGCTCCAGGTGGTAGAGCAGCGACGAGCCCTGGTACCAGGGCATCTCCGGCGAGCGCTCGACGACGTTGTCCCCCTTCAGGGCCGAGATCGGGATGAACACCACGTCGGAGAGCTGCAGGCGCGTGGCCCAGTCGGTGAACTCGGCGACGATCTCGGAGAAGACCTCCTCCGAATAGTCGACGAGGTCCATCTTATTGACCGCCACGACCAGGTGCGGGATCCGCAGCAGGGAGGCTATGTACGCGTGCCGGCGGGTCTGCTCGCTGACCCCGTGGCGGGCGTCGATCAGCACGATCGAGAGGTCGGCCGTTGAGGCGCCGGTGACCATGTTGCGCGTGTACTGCTCGTGGCCGGGCGTGTCGGCGATGATGAACTTGCGCCCGCCGGCGCCCGCACTGCCGGCCCCGCCTGCCTCCCCGGTCTGGAAGTAGCGGTAGGCGACGTCGATCGTGATCCCCTGCTCGCGCTCGGCCCGCAGGCCGTCGGTCAGCAGCGCCAGGTTGAGGTAGCCGTCGCCGCGCCGCTCGGAGGTCTCGGCGACGTGCTCGAGCTGGTCCTCGAGGATCGACTTGGTGTCGTGCAGCAGCCGTCCGATCAACGTCGACTTGCCGTCGTCCACCGAGCCGGCCGTGGCGATCCGCAGCAGCTCGCTGCGGGTGCCCTTGGTCGTCAGCGTCATCTAGAAATAGCCCTCGCGCTTGCGGTCTTCCATCGCCGCCTCGGTGACACGGTCGTCGGCGCGTGTCTCGCCGCGCTCGGTGATGCGCGTGGCGGCGATCTCGGCGACGACCTCCGGGAGCGTCGAAGCGACCGAACGCACCGCGCCGGTGCAGGTCATGTCGCCGACGGTGCGGTAGCGCACCGAGGCCTCGAACGGGACCTCGCCGTCGATCAGCTCAATGTGCTCGCCTGCGGCGTAGAGCATGTTGTCGCGCTCGAACACCTCGCGGGTATGCGCGTAGTAGATCGTCGGGACCGCGAGCTGCTCCTGGGCGATGTACTGCCAGACGTCCATCTCCGTCCAGTTGGAGATCGGGAAGACGCGCACGTGTTCGCCCTTGCGGATGCGGCCGTTGTACAGCGACCACAGCTCGGGGCGCTGGTTCTTCGGGTCCCACTGGCCGAAGTCGTCGCGGAAGGAGAACACGCGCTCCTTGGCGCGGGCGCGCTCCTCGTCGCGTCGCGCCCCGCCGAACGCCGCATCGAACCCGTGCTCGGCGATCGCGTCGAGCAACGTGACGGTCTGCAGCCTGTTGCGGGAGGCGCGCGGGCCGGTCTCCTCGCGCACGCGGCCGGCGTCGATCGAGTCCTGTACCGAGGCGACGATGATCCGCTCGCCCAGCTGCTCGACGAGCTGGTCACGGAACGCGATCACCTCGGGGAAGTTGTGGCCGGTGTCGACGTGCATCACCGGGAACGGGAAGCGGCCCGGGCGGAACGCCTTCTCGGCCAGGCGCATCAGCACGATCGAGTCCTTGCCGCCGCTGAACAGCAGCACCGGCCGCTCGAACTGGGCCGCGACCTCACGCATGATGTAGATCGACTCGGCCTCGAGCGTCTGCAGGTGCGAGAGCTCGTATTTGGCGGTGTCGGTCACTTCGTGTTCAGCTTGCGTGCTCATACGTGCTTCTCATCAGAGATGGATGCCGCACTCCGTCTTGTCCTCCCCGGCCCAGCGGCCGTCGCGGCCGCTGCCGGGAAGCGTGCACGGAGCACAGCCGATCGAATCGTAGCCCTGGTCGTGGAGGGGGTTGTACGGCAGGTCATATTTGAAGATGTAGGCCCAGACGTCCTTGTCGGTCCAGTCGGCTAGCGGGTTCAGCTTCCAGATGCCGCGTTTCTCGTCGCGCTCGAGCTTGGCCGAGCCGGCGCGCGTCGGCGACTGCTCGCGGCGGATCCCGGTGATCCACGCCTCGACATCGGAAAGCGCCTGCTCGAGCCCGTCGACCTTGGCCTGCCCGCAGCAGTTCTCGCGCGTCCAGGGAGCGGCCCCGGCCGCCGGGGAGGCGTCGATCACCTCGATCTCCAGGCCAAAGCGCTCCTCGAACCGCTTCCAGGTCGCCAGCGTCTCCGGGAACAGCACGCCGGTGTCGATCGTGAACAGCTTCGCGCCGGGCTCGATCTCGCTCAGCATGTGCGCGATCACGGTCTCCTCCTTCTGGAAGGAGCAGGCGGCCTTCAGCCGCGGATGGAAGCGCTCGACGCCGTATGCGAGCACCTCCTGAGCGGTGGCGCTCTCGAGATCGGGGGTTGTTGCGGACACTGCGTCCCTCAGATTACCGGTAGAAATGGCCCGAACGGGTCATACGGCACATTCGCCCTCGCCGCGCTCGACCTGGAACGGCTGGTTCTTCGTCCAGTCGATGAAGTAGTTCATGTTCTCCAGGGAGAATTCGACGGGCATCGCAAGGTCCCTCACCTGCTCCTCGAAGGCGCCCGCCCCGACCCGCGCCGCGAAGGCGTTGAACTCCTCGCCGGGCTCGCGCTCGGACTCGTAGAAGCGGATCCAGCGCTCGACCGCGTCGGGCACGCGCTTGGCGGGCAGCCGCGACTTGAGGCGGTCCCCGAAGCGCACGTTGCCGTCCTCGTAAGAGCCCGCGATGTGCGGGATGTAGGCCGGGATCGTGTGCTCGCCGACCTTGATCGAGGCGCCGTAGAAGCCGATGTTGGCCAGGTGGTGCTGGCTGCAGCCGTTGGGGCAGCCGCTCATCTTGATGTGGATCCTGCGCGTCAGCGGATCCTCGATCTGCATCGACACCACGCGCTCCTGGACGGCGCGGTTGAGCCCCATCGAGCTGGTGATCCCGAGCTTGCACGAGTCGGTGCCGGGGCAGCTCACGACGTCGGTGATCTCGTCCGCCCCGCCGCCGCCGAGCTCGAGCTCCACAAGGCGCTTCCAGACGTCGTAGACAGCCTCGTCACGCACCCAGCGCAGAACGAGGTTCTGGTGCACGGTGGTGCGCGCGTAGCCGCCGGTGTAGTCGCGCATGATCTGGCCGAGGCCCCGCAGCTGCTCGGGCGTGACGTCGCCGCGCGGGACCGTCACCTCGACGGTCGAGAACCCCTTCTGGCGCTGGCTCTGGACGTTGCTCGAGGCAAAGCGGTCGTACTCGCGGCGGTCGCCGTTGGGCGAGCCGGTGGCAGCCGGCCGTGCCGGCGCGTGCGCCTCCTCGTCGTGCTCCAGCAGCAGCCCGTCGATCGAGAAGTCGCGCTCGGCGACCCAGTCGCCCGCAAGCTCCTCCTCGACCAGCTCGCGGAAGGCGTCCATCCCGATCTTGTCGACGAGCACCTTGATGCGCGCCCGCGCACGGTTCACGCGCAGGAAGTCCTGGCGGTCGAAGATCCGGAACACCGCCTCGGCGACCTTCAGGTAATCGCCGTTGTCGAGCTCGACGAACTCGTACAGGACGGGCGCCAGGCGCGGCATGATCGAGGTGCCGCCGCCGACCCGGACCTCGACTCCACGGACGCCGCCGCGCTCGCGCGGGGTGAAGGCGATGTCATGGATCTGCGTGATCGCGTTGTCGGCGTCGGTCGCGGTGAACGCCGTCTTGATCTTGCGCGGCATCATCTGCGTCGTCGGGTGGCGCACGAAGTAGCGCACGTACGCGCCCGC
>WQWK01000128.1 GCA_009785395.1 Conexibacteraceae bacterium | reverse complement strand
CGTGGCGAAGGGCTGGGAGAAGCTGCAATGGAACTTCCTTCCCCGCAGCGGCGTCAACGCGCCAGAGGCCTGGGCCAACCTGTTCAGCGATCACCGGCCCGGCGCGCGCGGCGTCGTCATCGCGGTCGTGGACACGGGCGTCGCGTTCCGCAACTGGAAGACGTTCAGGCGCTCGCCTGACTTCGACCGCACCAGGTTCGTTGATCCCTGCGACCTCGTCGCCGGCCGCATCCGGGCCGGCCGCTGCACCAACACCGATCCACTCGACCGCGAGAGCCACGGCACCTTCGTCGCCGGGACCATCGCCGAATCGACCAACAACCACTTCGGGCTCGCCGGGCTCGCGTACGACGCGTCGGTGATGCCGGTACGGGTGCTCGACGCCAACGGCAACGGCGACTCCTCGACAATCGCGGCCGGCATCCGCTATGCCGTCAAGCAGGGCGCCCAGGTGATCAACCTCAGCATCGAGTTCTCGCCGGGGACGACCGTCGCACAGATCCCGGACGTCGCCTCCGCGATCGTGTATGCCCACAATCATGGTGTGGTGGTCGTAGCCGCGGCCGGCAACGACGACGACAGGTCGATCGACTATCCGGCCGCCCTGCCCGACGTGATCGCGGTCGGCGCCACCACGATCGACCGCTGCCTGGCCAACTACTCGGACGTCGGCAAGGGTCTCAGCCTGGTCGCGCCCGGAGGCGGTGACGATGCCGTGTCCGTCCCGGGCTCGGTCTGCCATCCGAACCGGACGCTTCCCGACGTCTACCAGATGACCTTCAGCGACCAGTCGCACCCGGGCCAGTTCAGCCTTCCCGGTGGGTGGTTCGGGACCTCGATGGCCGCACCTGACGTGTCGGCAGCCGCCGCGATGGTGATCGCCAGTGGCGTGATCGGCAGGGATCCGACCCCGGCCGCGATCCTCGACCGCCTTGAGGCCACCGCGCGGCCGCTCGGCCCCGGCCAGCCCAACAACTATTACGGCTATGGCCTCGTAGACGCCGGCGCCGCGACCGCCAAGGGCGGTCCGATCGTGCCGGGCGGCACGACGACCACGCCGACCACGACCACGCCGACGACGACAACGACGACGACGACGACGACCACCACCACCACCACCACGACGACCACGACCACGACGCCGCCGCCGACGACGACGGGGCCTTGACCGTCAGCTGCTGCGCTGCTGTGCGGCGGCGAAGCAGCGGCGAGCCGCCGCGAGGATTAAGAAAGTCTGACGATCGCGATCACGATCCCGGCGAGGACGAAGATGACGATCAGCACCTGCAGGTAGATCCAGAACTTCGGCATCGGCGGTCCGAAAGTTAGTGCCCCGCGAGCAGGTCCGCTTCGCTGAAGCCGTCGAGCAGGCCGAGGCTGCGAGGGACCCCGTCGTCGCCGAGCGCCACGGCGCCGCCGGGCCAGTAGACGCCCCCGGGTCCGATCCCGTGCGTGACCACCGGCTCGTGGCGCCAGGAGCCGGTGTTCACGAGCCGCGGCGAGCCGCCGGGGCCGGACCACCGGGCCTGATCGTCGCCCGTACGCGGCCCACGCCGGTGCACATGGCCGAAGATCGCCCAGTCGGCCTGCACGCCGAGTGCCAGCGCCGCCCGCCCGAACGCCGGCAGCGCGTGGCGTTGCATCTGTCGGTCCAGCGCGTACGCGGTGAGCGGGGCGAGGCGCTTCGGGATCAGGTTGTCCACGGCGCGCTCGGGCGGCAGGCCGTCGCGCATGTGCTCGACCTGGTCACGACTGGGGATGTACTCGAAGGCGGCCGGGGTCTGCGGGCGTTCACTCCTGCGCGTGTGCAGGCCCCAGGAGGAGACGGGCCGCAGGTAGTGGTTGAGCTGGTGGCCGTGCGCCGCCCACACGCCGTCCATCAGCCACATGCCCGGGTAGCGCACCTCGACCCGCGTGGCGTTGAGCCACGAGATGACCTCGGCGAGCAACGGGCTCGAGTCCGGAGGCACGAGGTTCTCGCGCGCGAGCCCGGGTCCCTGCGCCTGCGCCCACTCCCGTACGAGCTCGTGATCATGGTTGCCGGGCACGAGCACGAGCTGCCTATCCGGACCGAGTTGCTCTGCGATCCGGCGCAGGATCAGCTCCGCGACCGGGAGCGAATGCGCCGAGTGCGCCTCCTGCAGCTCGACGGTGTCGCCCAGCAGCACCAGCCGGTCGTAGTCCTCGAGCGCGCTCAGCAGGGTCGCGAGCGGCGCGGGCCGCTCCAGCACGCTCACGCCCCCGCCCCGCTGGCCGAGATGCAAGTCAGAGACCAGCAGCGTGCGCATCCGTCAGCTGAGCGCTTTACGCAGGGCCGTCTTGGCCTGCCTGAAGCTGCCGGTCAGGCCGAGTGTGAGCGTGATCGCGCCCGCGATCAGCGCGACCGCCGCCAGCAGCACCGGCCAGTGGCGCTGCATGAAGTCCCGCATGGTGTTCAGCCGCTCCTGCGCGCGGTCACCCGCGAACTCGAGCGTCGCGAGGATGCCAAGCAGCGGCAGCACGAAGCAGACGTTGAACAGCACGATCAGGATCACCTGGCGCACGAGTCCGAGGTCCGAGCCGATGATCGCGGCGAGCGCCGTGAAATAGGGAAACGCGGTCGGCAGCTCCACGGCGGTGATGGTCGCTCCGAGCAGCCAGCTCTTGCGGCCCTCGGGATCGATGTCCGGCAACTGCTTCTCGCGCAGCCGGTGGCGGTAGCCCCACAGGAACAGTCCGATCGTGATCAGCACGCCCCCGGCGATCACCTCGAGCACCCGGCGCGCATTGTGGTCGGGCCGCGGGACCAGGGCCAGGATCAGCTCGCCGGGCCCGAGCGCGATCGCCGCGCCGCCCAGCAGGTAGACGAGGAACACCGCCAGCGTGAACTGCCCGACGGTCTCCCGCGGGCGTGCCCCGGACGACATGTACAGCGCGGGGGCGAGCGTCGA
This sequence comes from Conexibacteraceae bacterium, assembly GCA_009785395.1. Next base: position 3,204 of record WQWK01000128.1, on the reverse strand, counting down.
GGGGTTCAGCGAGTCCGCGAGCCCGATCGAGACCACGATGCCGATATAGCGGAGCATGGGCACGCAATTCTGACCGTCCGCGCGACCGCGAGGGGCGATCGGGATACTTCCTGAGATGCGCGTTGCAGTGCTCGACGACTACCACCGCATCGCCCACACGCTCGCGGACTGGGGCTCGCTCGGCGTGGAGGTGGCGTTCTTCGACCAGCCGCTGGCGCGCGAGCAGCTCCCGGGGGCGCTCGCCGAGTTCGACACGCTCGTGCTGATGCGCGAACGGACCGCCTTTCCCCGTGAGGTGCTCGAGCGGCTCCCGGGGCTGGAGCTCGTGGTGACCACGGGGATGCGCAACGCCGCGCTCGACGTCGACTACCTGCGCGAGCGCGGAGTGCGCGTCTGCGGTACGGGGATCCCGGGGTATGGGGCTTCTGACCCGCTCGGGCCGGGCGGTGGCGGGCCGGGCGGTGGCGGGCCGGGCGGTGGCGGGCCGGGCGGTGGCGGGCCGGGCGGTGTGGCGAGCACGACCGAGGTCACGTGGGCGCTGATCCTGGCGCTGTTTAAGCGGGTCGCGTGGGAGGATCGCGCGATCCGTCAGGGGATCTGGCAACAGGGGTTGCCCTCGAACCTGGCGGGCGCAACCCTCGGGCTGGCCGGGCTCGGCCGGCTCGGGGCCCAGATGGTGGGGCCGGCGCGGGCGTTCGGGATGGAGGTGATCGCCTGGAGCGAGAACCTCACGGCCGAGCGCGCGGCCGCGGCTGGAGCCACGTGTGTCGGGCGCGATGAGCTCCTCGAGTCCTCTGACGTCCTCTCGATCCACCTGGTGCTGAGCGGGCGCACGCGCGGGCTGATCGGCGCCGCGGAGCTCGCGTTGATGAAGCCGACGGCGTTCCTGGTCAACACCTCGCGCGGGCCGATCGTCGACGAGTCGGCGTTGGTCGCGGCATTACGTTCCGGGGAGATCGCCGGCGCCGGGCTCGACGTGTTCGCGGTCGAACCGCTGCCGTCTGACAGCGAGCTGCCAGGGCTAGATAACGTCGTGCTGACGCCGCACCTCGGTTACGTCAGCGCCGAGGGCCTCAGCGAGATGTACGGGCAGGTGGTCGAGGACATCGCCGCCCATCTGCGCGGAGAGCCGATCCGTGTGATCGCGTAGCGCCGATCCGTGTGATCGGGGCGCCGGTGTGAGACCGGCTCGCAGCCGCTACACTCGGCCGGGCGCCGGGTGGCGTGCGCCAGCACGCTCAGACATCCGGTCGAGAATCCTTTCCAACAGCTTTCGGGGACTAGAACAATGGCCCGTGGAGACGTTCGGATCGCTGCCACCCTCGCGTGCGAGGATTGCAAGCGCCGCAACTACCAAACGAATAAGAGCAAGCGCAACAACCCTGAGCGGCTGCAGCTTCGCAAGTACTGCAAGTGGTGCCGGCGCGTAACGCCGCACCGCGAGACCCGCTAGGCAGCGCAGGAGTCGGGACGTGGCTGACGAGCTCAGCAACCCAGGCGAGTACGACGCGCCGCGCGGTCAGGAGACCGGCGGTGAGGTCGTCGTGCATCGCGAGTCGGCGGCCGCTAGGCTCGTCGGGTTCCTGCGCGGAAGCTGGCGCGAGCTTCAGCGGGTCCAGTGGCCCGACCGCCGTCAGGTGATGCAGGCCACCGGAGTCGTCCTCGGCTTCGTGATCGTTGCGGGGGCTTTCCTGGGTGTCGCCGACCTGGCCGCCTCGAAGCTGATGAACCTGGTCCTCAAGTAGGCGTCCTCAAGTAGGCAATAACGAAATGTTCCGCTGGTACGTAGTCAACACATACTCCGGGCACGAGAACAAGGTCAAGCACAACCTGGAACACCGGGTTGTCTCGCTTGGCCAGCAGCGTGCCGTGCGCCAGATCGTGGTCCCGACTGAGTCGGTGTCCGAGATGAAGGACAACCAGAAGGTCACGGTCGAGCGTCGCACGATGCCCGGCTACGTGCTGGTCAACATGGATCTCACCGACGATTCCTGGCAGCTGGTCAAGGGCACCCCCGGGGTCACCGGCTTTGTCGGTGCCTCCAACGATCCTGTGCCGCTGACTCAGGGCGAGGTCGACCGCCTGCTACACCAGGAGACGGCCGAGCGTCCGCGCAGCCGCGCGCAGTTTTCGATCGGGGAGGCGATCAAGGTCGTGGCCGGTCCGCTCTCGGACTTCTCGGGCGAGATCTCGGAGGTCAACGAGGACGGGCAGAAGCTCAAGGTCCTGGTCTCGATCTTCGGTCGTGAGACGCCGGTTGAGGTCGGCTTCGATCAGGTCAAGAAGCTGTAGTCAAGAAGCTTGTAGTCAAGAAGCTGTCGGCAGCTGCCGATAGCTGGTTGTAAGTGCACTAGGAGGACTCCGGGATGGCCGGAGTTCGCATGAACTAGGAAGAGAGAAATGGCAAAGAAGGTTCTTACACAAATCAAGTTGCAGGCGGTTGGCGGTCAGGCCAGCCCGGCGCCTCCGGTCGGGCCCGCGCTCGGCCAGCACGGCGTCAACATCATGGAGTTCGTCAAGGCGTTCAACGCCCAGACGCAGGGCGACGCCGGCACGGTGATCCCGGTTGTGATCACGGTCTACGAGGACCGCTCGTTCACGTTCATCACCAAGCAGCCCCCGGCTGCGGTGCTGATCAAGCAGGCGCTGAACCTCGAGAAGGGCTCGTCGGAGCCGAACCGTGACAAGGTCGCGCAGATCACCGACGCGCAGCTCGCGGCGATCGCCGAGAAGAAGATGCAGGATCTGAACGCGAACGACCTGGAGGCGGCGAAGAAGATCATCGCCGGCACCGCACGTTCGATGGGCGTGGAGGTGGTCTGAGATGGCATCGCACGGGAAGGCATATCTGGAGGCGCGTCAGCGCTTCGACCGTGAGCGCGAGTACACGCCCGCCGAGGCGATCGCGCTCGTCAAGCAGCTTTCGAGCGTGAAGTTCAACGAGTCCGTCGAGGTGCACGTCCGCACCGGTCTGAACGTCCGTCACGCGGACGAGCAGCTGCGCGGCACGATCGCGCTGCCCAACGGGCTCGGCAAGGAGGTCCGCGTGGCGGTCTTCGCGCAGGGCGACAAGGCGCGCGAGGCCGAGGAGGCCGGTGCCGACGTGGTTGGCGCCGACGACCTCGCACAGCGGATTCAGGACGGATTTGACGATTTTGACGTCGCGATCGCGACGCCGGACCTGATGCCGGTCGTCGGCCGGCT
>WQWK01000127.1 GCA_009785395.1 Conexibacteraceae bacterium | reverse complement strand
TCAGTCTCCTCGTCGTGGTGGTCGGTGAACAGGTTGGGACAGAACCCGCCACCGAGTTTCACGGGCTCGGCGGCCCGGACGATGACAATCCCGACGCCGCTCCCCGAGTCGGGGGCGTCGACCGTCATCGTTCCAGGGGTCATGCCCGGGCGGACCGGGCGACCGAGGGCCTTCCCCCAGAAGTCCGCCAGGGTGACGGGATCGGCGGCGTCGATGTTCACCGATCCCCAACTCGCGACGATCGGGGTCAGGGTTCCGTTCCGATGCTGCTCCGTGGTGCTGGTCATGCTGTGCTCCTTGATTTGAAACCCGGCTCTGAGCCGGCTGCTGCACAGGATCAGGCGTCCGGTCATGGGAGAGTCAAGCCCGCATTTCGCCATCGACCCTCCCACTATGGGAGACCCATGCTTCGCGTATGACCGCATCCACCGGCAGCCGCACCGCCCGCGGCCATTGTCATGCGATCGAGATCTGCTGAGCGCGGATCTGCTGGACTGCTCTCCGCGCGTGCGGGAACTGCTGCAGATACGCGACGGTCCGTCGGTCGAGCTTGAGGAGCGCCCGGCTCAAGGCACTCGTCACGAGGTGAGATTCGGCGTCCTTGTCGACACGGGCGAGCGGGTGGCCGTGAAGTTCGAGCTGACGCCCGGCACGCTGGCAGGCGAGCGGGCTGCGCTCACCTGGCTCGGCTCCCGCGACGGCCCGGTCCCGCTGCTATTTGCGTCAGGCGCGGCGGTGCTCGGCCGTGAACAGCGCGAGTGTCTGGTTAGCGAGCGTCGAGCGGGTTCGCCGCCGACGAGCATCGACGGGTGGCGGCGCATGGGTCGCGCATACGCGCGCGTGGCACAGCGTCGTGACTTTCCACTGGTACTTCCGGTCCTCGATGTCGCCGTGTTCGGGCAAATGCACGCGCAGCGAATTCGCGAGCTCGATGACCTCCTGGCCGGGCGCGTGGCGGCGATCCCTGACTGGGCATTCCTGAGCTCGCCGCAAGTACCGGAATCACCGCCGCTGGTCATCACCCACGGCGACCCCGGCCCCGGGAACTTCCTCGACAACGGGCGCGACGGAACGATCGTTGACTGGGAGGAAGCGCAGATCGCGCCACGCGGCCTCGACCTCGCCCGCTTGGTGTTCATCGCTCTTCTCGGCTCGGGGCCGAGTGGCTATCTCGCCCGCGACCACGACCGGCGCGCCCGAGCCGCCGCCAACGGTTACCTCGAAGTCATCCAGGACGGCTGGCAACCATCTCGGCCCGAATGGGCCTGGTGGATCACCGCGGCCGGCGTTGAGTTCGTCCATCGCCGCTGGCAGCTGGGCGGCAAGCCGGGCTCCTGGCAAGCAGCCGCCGACGTGCTCCGGGCCACGCTCACCAAAGACCGCTACTGGCCCGGCCTATGACGAGCTGCTCCCACGACCGCCAACAACTTCGGCGCGGGCAACCGGCGCTCTCAGCCAATGAGGCTCGACAGCAGCCAGAGTTAGGCGGCAAGCGGGACGAGTTCGTCGAGCACGTCAGCGAGCCCTACAAGATCTGGCAACTCGCGCGCGGGCGTCGGATTGACGGCTAAGTCGCTTCGCCGAATCCGAACTCGTTGCCATCGGGATCGTGGTACACCGCTTTGCGTACTCCCTGGGTGGGGGTTTCGATCCGATCCGGTTCTAAGCCTCGGTCAGCGATCTCCGCAAGTTTCCCATCGAGGTCATCGACGAACAGCAGCACTACGGACCTGCCTGCGCTCGGTCGATCCTCCACGACATACACCGACCCGTGCTCAGCAACGGTCCAGACTGCCTCGGTCGCATGTGGGAAGAAGGTTGGCGCGCCCAGCAGCTTGTCGTACCAGACCCGCGCGGCCTTGAAATCGCTCACCCGCAACCCCGCGAACAGGTGCACAGCCATCTGTACGGAGTCTAAGTTGACGCTGGGCAGCTCACAATCGCAATTTGGCCGATGCACGCCCGAAAGGCCCGTGATTGGATCGTCGAGCAGACAATCGCCACGGTTCGTCACCACGACTCACCGGTCTCACCGCGAGGCCTCACAGGGAAGCTCGAGGTAGCTCGCCTGCCCCCGCCGAAGGACCAGTCCTCGCGCTCGTTTTCGACCATGACCAGGGACCTCGGGTGCCGTTCGGTGATGATCTGAAACCGATCGCGCTGCGGAACGTCGAGCACGGCGACCATCGCCTCATGGACCGCATCCGAGATCGCATCGAGGTCTGCTTGCGAGCGGCCTTCGACTAGATCGATCTCTACCAACGGCATGTCAAGACTCCCTTGGCTGCATGTGTGAATCAGAGTCGACCGACATGATGGCGAGCTTCATCCGCGTCGTTCACAACTCACGAGTTCTAAGAGGTCCGGGCGAACTCCGGCACGCTTCGACTCGGTCCTCCCGCCGTGATCCCGAGCGGCGCCCGGTCGGTGTCAAGGTCGAACCAGGTTTGTCGACGGACCGCGCCGAATGCCGCTTTTTCGGCCGCGACTTCTCGAGATGGCGACGTGATGTGGGCGCTCGCCGTCGGCCCGCCGAGGAAGTTGACGTCGATCCTGCCCACCAGTCCGTCGCCCAATTCGACGTAGCAGGGGCCGTCGCCCTGATAGGGCGGCGGAGGCTCACTGCCGCGCACGCGTGCTGCGATGTCATCGGCGACGACGCGCGCCGCTGTCTCGGCGAATATCCCGGCCTTGGCGACCGTGCGGGTGCCTTTGGCGACGTCGCCCAGCGCGTACACACCGGGAAATCGGGTCGACAGGTTCGTCTGGTCGACGGGCACCCAGCCATCGACGGCAAGCCCGGAACGCTCGACCACCGCCGGAACCCGGTGGACGGGGACTCCGATGAACAGGTCGTAGGACGCGCTTCCGCCGCTCGCCAGCCGGGCCGTCCGGCTACGAGCGTCGAGACTGACCACGAGTTCCTTGGGCGCGTACCGGATCCCGCGCTCGTCGAGCCGGGTGAGGAACCACTGCGAAACCTCCTTGGTGACCGGAACGGGCGCGGCCATCGGGAAGGTCATTCGAATGTCCACGGCGTCCCGAAGACCCCGCTTGACGAGCAGGTCGTGCAGCAGGAACGCCCCCTCGAACGGGGCGGGCGGGCATTTGAACGGATGCCCCAGAACCGAGATCAGAATCCTTCCGGCGTTGAAGTCGGCGAGGGCATCGCGCAGGCGCTCGGCGCCCGCGAGTGAGTAGTACTCGAACCCGCCCTCCAGGAACCCCGGCGTGGCCGCCTGGTCATAGTCCGCTCCCAGGGCGATCGCGAGGAAGTCGGCGTCGTGCGCGCCCTGGTCGGTGATCACGCGCCGCTTGAGCGGGTCGATCGCGGTCACGGCCTCCTGGCAGAACTCGACTCCTTCTTTGCAGATATTCGCGTAGTGCAGAAGTACGTCGCTGGGCGCGCGCCGCCCGAGCATCACATCGAGCTTCGAGAACCCGAAGTAGAAGGAATCATTTCGGTCGATCAGGGTGACGCGAACGGCGTCTCCGAGTGACTTGGACAGACGTGTCGCCAACTCCAGGCCGGCAAACCCCGCGCCGACTATGACTACATGCCGTTTCATCGCTTGCTCGCGATCGGCTCGAGCTCGAGTGCAGGCAGGCCGAGAGGACTTCCTCCCCTGGGGTCCGCACGCAAGCCAGTGATCAGATTCGGTTGGCGCAGCTTGCGGCGCGCTGCGCGTGCCCCGCTCGCGAGTCGTCCTCGTTCGCCGGCGCGTCGCAGCTCAGCGGTGTGCTGCTCGGCCATCAGGTACATGAGCTGGTTGTTCATCGAGGCTCCTGGGTCTGTGTGTCGATGGGTGCAAGCTAGGCGTAAGCCGGCTCGCTGCCATCGGGCAGGTGCCTGATCTTGTGTCTTAGCCCGCGTGGACGCGCGCTTAAGCGACCAAGTCGGGAGCGGTCCGGTTAGCCGGCCGCGACGTCCTGGGCGCGTGTGACGCCGAGGTGGCGCGCGGCCGCAGCCGCCGCGACACGGTTGGGAACCGACAGCTTTGTCAGGATGCGCGAGACGTGCACGCTCGCGGTCTTGTCGCTGATGAACAGCTCGGCGCCAATCTCGCGGTTGGTCAGCCCGCTGACCAGCAGGGGCAGAACATCGAGTTCGCGAGGCGTGAGCTCGAGGCGGTCCAACCGGGCATTCGGCGCTGACTCGGAAGGACTTTCGCGGTCAAGTTCTAGGCGAGCGCGACGAGCGAGCGCCTCGATCTCTTCGCGCAGCGGTCTGGCACCGAGTTCGGCAGCTACCGCGTGGGCATCGCGGACGAGCGCCTTCACGTCCGCGCGGTCGCTACGTATCGCGAGTAGCGCCTCTGCCTCCCGCCAGCGGGCGTAGGCGGCGTGATAACGGTCTCCACACGCCTCCCATCGCCGCCGCGCGGCGGCCCAGAGAGCAGCGTCGCCGGCGTCCCCGATCCGCGAATACTCAGCCGCACAGGCGGCCCGGCTGGCGAGGACCCCGGGCGGGATCACGCCGGTCATGCCCGCGATCACCCCATCCAGCCGCTGGAGCAGCTTGTCCGCTGCGGCGGTCTGCCGCTTCTCAGCTAGGGCGTCACCAGGAGCGCGAGCGGCAAGATCCGCATACGCACGCATGCCGAGCTCGTACAGCGACGCGGTGGAGGACAGCTGCTCACAATCGCCCGCTCGCTCGAGGTAATCAGACACGACTTCGGCTGCCACCCCCGGACGGCTCGCCCACAGCTCGAGCGAAACTCGTGCCGCTGCGTGCATCCCCAGCGTCATCGAGCCAAGCGAGCGGCGGATGTGCTTCTCGGCTTGGTCGAGCGCCCGCGCTGCAGCCTCGAATTCGCCTTGCTCGGCGCGCAGATACCCAAGGGATCGGCATGCCACAGCCGCGCGCGCCCCGGTGGGAGAGTGGTCGATGACCTCCTGGAGCAGGTCCTCGGCCTCGCGCCAGCGCCCGACCTGGAGCAGGCGCTCGGCCACGTCGACACGTAGAAAGTCACCGCACTGACGCTCGACCCCGAACTCGCGGGCGGACGCGATTCCTTCCCATGCCATCGCGAGCGATTCCTCGAGGTGGCCCGCCGCGTGCAGAGCGGAGCTGCCGTTCACGTAGCTACGGGATAGCTCGTCGGCGAGGCGGAGACGGCGGGCGATCGCGAGCCCCTGTCTGGCCGCCTCCACAGCGCGGTCGAGCTCCCCGACGAGGGCGAGGTTCGCGCACATCGTGTTCAGCACGTGCGCCTCGACAGGCTCGGCTCCCACCTGGCGCGCGATCCCGAGCGCCTGAGCGCAGAGCGAGTTCGACTCTGCCGTCTGGTCGCACAGCATCAGCGCCTGTCCCTCCGCGGCGAGCACGAGCGCGAGCTCCGCGGACGGCGGATCGCCCGGCATCAGCTCGACGGCGCGGCGATATGCGGGCAGCGCGTCCTGGTCACACCCGGCGCTCCATAGGTAGCGGCCGAGGCGCTCGTAGGCCAGAGCCGCCCGGACGGGATCGTCACGCTCGTCAATTCGTGCCAGCACATCCTGCCCGAGCGCGATTGCCCGCTGCTCCTCGCCGGTCATCAAGGCCGCGTCGGCCGCGCGCCTGAGGACCTCGAGCCGTTCGAGCGGGAGCTCGCCTGGCGCTGGATTCACTCGGTCCCAGAGCTCGAGCGCGCGCTCGAACTGCAGCCAAGCGTCGCCGGGAGCGCAGAGGCCTTCTGCCGCAGTCCCGGCGTCGACGGACGCCGCCAGCGCGGCCGGCAACTCACCCGCCGCGTACCAGTGATGGGCGACCTCCGCCGTGCCGGGAACCCTCGGTCCGGCGAGCAGCGGCTGCGCGTCGAGGGCCCGGGCAAGCCTCAGGTGCAGGTTGCGTCGCTCGCCGGGCAACAGGTCGGCATAGATCGCTTCTCTGAGCAGCCCATGTCGAAACGAATAGGCCGTCGACGATGAGCCGTGACTGAGCAGGTAACTCTCAACGGCATCGCGCAGCGCACGATTGAGGTCAGGTTCGGACAACTCGGCGACCGAGGCGAGGAGCGCGTGATCGACCGTCCTTCCCGCAACCGCGGCGATCCGCAGCACGTCCTGGACAAGGGTGGTCTGCGACTCGACCCGCGCAAGCAGGGTGTCCCGCAGAGAGTCCGGCATCGGCTCGCCGGGCTCAACCGACGATGCAAGCAGCTCCTCGGTGAACAGGGGGTTGCCCTCGGACCGCTCGAGCAGCCCGTCTAGGAGCGGCGGCGGTGGCGATTCATCGAG
>WQWK01000126.1 GCA_009785395.1 Conexibacteraceae bacterium | reverse complement strand
TCCCGGACGTCAGGTTCTGCCCGACCGGCGGCATCGACCTCGCGCGCGCCGGCGAATATCTGGCGCTGCCGAACGTCGTCTGCATCGGCGGCACCTGGATGGTGCCCGCGGACCTCGTCGCCGCAGGTGACTGGGACGCGATCCGAGGCCTCGCGGCGGAGGCCTCGGCGGCGACCGGCCTGCCGTCGCCAGCGGCGGCCTAGCGGGGCCGCCGCAGGCGCTGAAGCGACTCAGGCCGAACGTCGCTCCAACAGCGTCTCGACCCGCTGGGGGTCGAGCACGTGATCGATCACCATGTGGGCCGCGCCGACGACGCCGGCCATGTGCCCGAGCTCGGTGAGCGCGATCTCGAGGTGGCGCGAAGCGACCGGTGTCGACTGCCGGTAGACGACCTCACGCACGGCCGCGAACACCTGCTCGTCGGCCTCGGCGAGCTTGCCGCCGATCACGACCGAGGTCGGGTTGAGCAGGTTCACGGCGTCGGCGACGGCGGAACCGACCATGCGGCCGCTGCGGCGCACCTGGCCCGTCGCCTCAGGGTGGCCTTCGCGCGCGAGCCGAACCACGTCCGGTGGAGTCGGTGCGATGTCGCCCATGCGCTGCGCGATCGCCCAGCCGCCGGCGACGGCGTCGAGGCAGCCGACGTTCCCGCAGCGGCAGACCTCGGAGGCCGTAGGGTCGACGACGATGTGGCCGATGTCACCGGCCGCGCCGCGCTCGCCGCGCAGCACCTGGCCGTAGGCGATCAGTCCGGCGCCGATCCCGCTGCCGATCTTGACGAAGATCATGTGGGCGTCGCCGCGGCGTGCCTCGCGGTGCTCGCCGAGCGCCATGATCCTGGCGTCGTTGTCCACCAGAACGGGGCAGTCCTCCACGTCGGTGAACATGGCGGGCACGTCGATGCCGTCCCAGCCGGGCATCGCCGGCGGGCTCACCGGGCGTCCCGTGTCGAAGTCGACGGGGCCGGGCAGGCCGATGCCGATACCGAGCACGTCATCCCACCCGCGTCCGACCTCTGCAAGCAGGTCGGTGAACCGCGCTTTGACCCAGTCGAGCACCGCGTCGGGACCCTGATCGATCGAGAGCGCCGCCGTGAGTTCGGCGAGCGGCCGGGCGGCGAGGTCGCAGACGGCCAGATGGCAGCCCGTCTGGCCGAGGTCGCCGACCACCACCACGGCGGCGGTCTCGTCGAATGCGAAGATCGAGGCGGGACGCCCGCCGCTCGACTGGGCGTCACCGGCGACCCGCACCAGCCCAACGCTGCCGAGCAGGCCGAGCCGCTGCACGACTGTCGATCGGGCGACCCCGAGTCGCTCGGCGAGCTCGTTTCTGGTTGTCGCCTCGCCCGAGCGGATGAGCGCGAGGACTGTTCCTGGTGAAGCTGGCTCTGCGATCAAAACACCATATCTTGTACGCCTCGTCGCGCGATCAGCGCCCCGAGCGCCAGCGTCCAGATCGCGGCCGACCCGGGCAGATGCCACTCCCAGTCGAGCAGGACCGCCAGCGGAAAGGCGATCGCGGCGGGGCCGAACGTCCAGAAGTTGTGCTGCAGGCGCGCATCCCAGATCGCCTTCAGGCTCGTCCAGTAGGCCAGCAGCGCGAGCGCGAGCCCGGGAATGCCGAGCTCGACCCACATCTCCAGGGGAAGATCGTGGGCGTCCGGGATCGCCTCGCCGGGCTCCGGCACGGGCGTGCTGATCAGCGACGAGTCGGCGCCGTGGCCCCACAGGATCCGCTGCGTGGCGGTGTTGAGCGCCTGGCTCCAGATCCCGAGCCGGCCGTGGAAGAACCCGCCGTTCTGGACGTACACGACGTGACTCGTGTCGCCCTCGATCGCGGTGAAGGTGACGATGCCGGCGGTGAGCGCCAGCACGGCGCCGATCGCGGCCAGCCGCATCCGGCGCTCATGCCGGCGCTCGGGCCCCGAGCGCTCGGCGGCCCGCGCCAGCGCCCAGACGACGGCGGTCGCGATCAGGATCGCCGCGAGCCCGGTCGTGCGCGGCAGCTGGTGCGTGTGCGCCAGGTATGAGACCTTGCGGCCGGCGACGATGTAGGCGCCGGCGGCGGCCAGCGCGAGCAGCCCGAGCGATGCAGCGACGCGACGGCGCGGCTGCCGCACGGTTGCGGCCGGCCACCTGAGCGCGACCGCGCAGACCAGGACCGCCAGCACCGACTCCAGGCGGCTCTGGTCGAGCGCCAGCACCACCGCCGCGACCGCTCCGGCGAATGCCGCGGCGGCGCTGACGGCGAGCCGGCGATCGTGCATCCACGTCAGGATGGCCGGCAGCGCCGAGATCTGCAGCACGCTCAGCGCCGACGAGTAGCCGAGCATTCCCGCGGGGCGCCAGAAGCCGGTCGTGTGGTTTGCCTCGGGCGTTACGAACGCGGCCGCGGCCCACAGGCCGACCAGGCCGGAGATGGCCGCCAGCAGCACGATCAGGATCGCGATCCCGACCTGCCCCCGGGGGCGCCGGCTCACCACCTGGCTCGCGACCAGCACCGCGCCGTACCCGGCAGTGGCCAGCCCCCAGCGCAGCGCCGCGCCAGGGGCGCCGGTCGTCCAGGCCGCCGAGGCCGCGCCGAACAGCGCGAGCACCCCCAGCACGATCGCCAGCGGATGCCGCGCGGCCCGGGCCGCGGCCGCGCTGTCACACGCCCAGGCGGCCGCCAGCGCCGCCAGCGCCAGGCCGCCGAAGATCAGCTTCGGGACCGGTCCGAAACCGCCGTCATCCAGCACCGCCTGACTGACGGCGGCGCCGAGCAGCAGTGCAGCCGCAAGGCTGCGGGGCTGCTTCAGGAGTCCGCTGGCTGCTCTCCTCGTTTCAGCCGCCATTTGATCGGCTCGTTGCGGCTGCGCCGCAGTAGCAGGAAGGCGATCGTGCCCCAGGTGGCGGGCACCCAGAGCGAGATCGCGTGGTAGACGATCGTGGCCGAGGTCGCGAGTGTGTCGTTGACGTGGTACAGCACGAACATGCCGACAAAGCTTCCGTCGAGGACGCCGATGCCGCCGGGGATCGGGATCAGGTTCGAGAGGTAGCCGATCTGGTAGGCGAGCACGACGACAGCCACCGGCGGTGTCGTCCCGAGCGCGCGGAAGCAGACCCACAGCACGGCGATGTCGAACCAGAGGTAGCCGAACGCGCCGACCAGCCGCCAGTCGGCACTGAACAGCAGCCGTGCGGTCTCGCGGATCGTGTCCGATATGGCGAGCGCCCAGCGCGCCGCGCGTCCCTCGAAGCGGTTGACGATGAAGTGCTGAGCGAACCAGGGGAGCGAGAGGAACCCGACCAGTGTCAGGACCCCGACCAGCCCCGGCACCAGGGTCAGCAGCGGATCGCGTGAGCCCGGCAGGATGCCCAGCCAGGCGCCGAGTCCGGCGATCGCCAGCGTGATCACGTTGACGCCGCTCGTGAGCAGAAACAGCACGGCGGAGCGCTCGGCGACGCGCCCCGGCTTGGCGCCGCGCTCGATCAGCAGCCAGGCGCCGACGGCGACGCTGCCGGCGCCGCCGACCGCGACCGCCGCCCCGAATGCCAGCTCGCTCAGCGCCACGCGCGCGCCGAATCGGAACGGCGCCCGCTCGAAGACCTGCAGGAAGGCGACGACGTAACCCATGCAGGAGAGCACCTCGAGTGCGAGTGCCAGCACCACCCAGCCGATCGGCATGCGCAGGATCTGCTGCTGGACGTCGTGCAGCCCCGGGACCTCCAGCAGCAGGCCGACGACCATCCCCACCAGCACGACCATCGCGATCAGGCCGTGCCAGAGGTTGCGGGTCGCCTTCTTCTCGTCGAGGCCGTCTGCCTCCCAGCCGGTCACCGGCTCTGTGGGAGGTGCACTCTCGGGCACCGTCACCACACCATCGTGACATCCTCGATCGATGGCCCGCCTGGAGCTGCCCGGTCACGACGCCGTCGGCCTCCGCGCCGACAACCCGGGCATGTTCACGCTGACCGGCACCAACACCTGGATCTACGGGCGCGAGCCGGGCTGGCTGATCGATCCGGGCCCGGCGCTGCCCGCTCACCTCGACGCGATCAGCGAGGAGCTCGACGAGCGCGGCGGCCTCGGCGCCGTGCTGCTCACGCATGACCACGCGGATCACGCGGAGGGCGTCGCCGAGATCGTCCGGCGCTTTTCGCCGGTGCCGCTCGCCGCTGCTCGCGGCAACGTCCAGGCGCTGCTCCGCGACGGTGACTGGTGCGGGCCGCTCGAGGCGGTCGCGACGCCCGGCCACGCTCCCGACCACCTCACCTATGTGGCCGACGGGATCGCCTTCACCGGGGACGCGGTGCTGGGGGAGGGCAGCGTCTTTGTGGCGGGGCAGCTGGGCGAGTACCTCGATGGCTTGAGGCGACTGCGGGGTCTTGGCCTGTCGCTGATTGCGCCTGGTCACGGGCCTGTTGTCTCGGCGCCGGACGAGAAGCTCAGCGAGTACATCGCGCATCGTTTGGCGCGCGAACAGGCTCTTGTCACCGCGCTTGCCGAAGGCAAGCGCACGATTCAAGATCTTCTCGATGCGGTTTGGGCTGACGCGCCGGTCGCGCTGCGGCCCGCCGCGGCGGTGACGCTCGAGGCGCATCTGGAGAAACTCTCGGAGGAGGGGCGGCTGCCTGAAGGCGTTGAGCGCGGGGGTGGTTCAGCGGAACCTCCCCCCGCGGTGTGAACCTACTGGCGTTCCCGGGCGGCGAGGATGCTCGCCAGCTTCTTGGCGGTCTCGCGCTGGCGGCGGGTGATCTGGCGCTTCGTGAGGCGGATCGTCGGGAAGCCGGTGGCCTCGAGGATGTCGACGACGCGCTCGCGATCGGTCTCGAAGGCCGGTCGCCAGTCCTCCGCGTGCGTCAGGTCGCCATCGATCTCGACCACGAGCCGGTGGTCGGGGAAGTAGGCGTCGACACGGTGGCCGGCGACGTGGACGTTGAGCTGCGGGGTCGGGAGCTTGTACCTCCTGCACAGGCGCATGAAGGTGGCCTCGTGGTCGGAGCGGGTCGGCTCGTCCTGGCTTTCGGTGAGAAGTGCGAGGAGCCGCTTCGCGCCCGGGTGGCGGGCGTTGCGCTCCGCGACGTCTTTCAGCTGCCAGAGCTTTAGGCCGTTGCGGTGGCGAAGGTCGTCGACGATCCTCGTCAGGCGGTTTGCCGTGAGCCTCGGGGCGAGGTCGAGCGCGGTCCGGGCGGGGCTTGTTATTCGGAGGCCTTGGGGTGTGCGGATGTCGCGGCCGATCAGCGTCGAGCAGGTGTGGACCCTGATGCCGTCTGGGCGGCGGTCGGCGGGGGAGATGAGCTCGAGTGTTCGGGGCCAGTTCGGGTCGCGGCGGTAGTAGGCGAGCGCGGCGTCGAAGGCGAGCGCTGAGAGCGGCCCGGCGGCGAGAAGCGCGCCGTGGGCGCGGTCGATTGGGGTGGTCGGCAGGTGTCCGACGGCGTAGACGCCGTGGTGGACGCGGATCAGGGTGCCCTTCGCCGCTCTGTGCCTTATGGCGGCCTCGGTCAGGCCGAGCGCCTTCAGCTGCTCGCTGCTGATCTGACCGCCCTGCCGCTGCGCCTGTGCAGCGATCCGTTGGGCCAAACCGTTGCTATCACGACGGTTTGGCCCAACGGTCCCGTCCTGGGCGAGCGTTTTCCGGTCCTGATTGCGAGTGCTCACACTTAAAAAGGGGCTCCGGCGAGTGTGTTTGTCCCCCCTGACGCACCAATTAATCGTCCAAACAGCGCGAATCGGCGCTGCCGGTACGCTGAAGGCCCGATGGATCCAGCGTCAGGCATCGCAATCCCGGTCGCCTTCGTCGCCGGCCTCGTCAGTTTTCTGTCGCCCTGCGTGCTGCCGCTCGTCCCCGGCTACGTGGCGGCGGTCGCAGGCGTGAGGGACACGCGCGAGCTGCGAGCCAGCCGTGTGATCGGCCCGAGCCTCGCGTTCATCGGCAGCTTCAGCGCGATCTACATCGCACTCGGGCTGATCGGCCAGCAGGCGCTGCGCGGCGCGCTCACCGGCACCACCGCCCAGCGCGTCTGCGGCGCGATCATCATCGCGATGGGGCTGCTGTTCGTGCTCAGCCCGCTGATCCCGCAGCTCAACCGCACCTGGCACGTGAACTCGCTGATGGAGCGGGCCGGCAACTCGGGCCCGGTCCTCACCGGCGTCGCCTTCGCGGTCGCCTGGACACCGTGCACCGGTCCGACGCTCGGCGCGATCATCACCGCCGCCGGCACCTCCTCGAGCGCGCTCCGCGGC
>WQWK01000125.1 GCA_009785395.1 Conexibacteraceae bacterium | reverse complement strand
TGCGCAGCAGGCGCGTCGCCATGATGCCGACGTAGATCAGCAGGATCAGCGCGAAGACGATGTATGCGGCCGCGACGTACGGGCCGGCGGTGTGCAGCGGCAGGGCCGGCGCCTCGGCGAACAGCGCGATCATGAGGGGGCGGCCGTCCTCCCGAGTGGCCGCATCGCGTCGTCGCCGACCAGCTTGCGGCGCAGGCGCCGGGTCTCTATCCGCATCTCCTTGGTGGCCATCTCGAACTTCATCAGGGTCGTGAACAGCAGCGCGAAGGCCAGCAGCGACAGATAGAAGACGAGCTTCATCGAGCCCGGCAGGGCGCCGCCCTCGAGGTTGAGGATGCGCGGGTGCACGTAGGCGACGGACAGCCGCACGACGATGAAGTTGATCGGCACGAAGGCACCGCAGACGATCGCGAACACCGCGGCGTACCGGGCCTGACGCTCCGGGTCCTCGATCGAGAAGCGCAGCGGCTGGTAGGTGCAGAACAGCAGAATCACGATCAGGTAGGAGACCAGCGTCGGCTCAGACCAGATCCACCAGTGGCCCCAGGAGGCCTTGGCCCAGATCGAGCCGGCGATGATCCCGCCGACGGAGAAGATCAGCGACATGTGGATCGCGCAGTACGAGCGCATGTCCCAGACGCGCTTGCCGGTGCGCAGATACCCGATCCCGAAGACGCCGCCGAGGCAGTAGCCGACCAGCGAGACGATCGCGAGCGGCACGTGCAGGTAGAAGATCTTCTGGACGAAGCCCTGCTCGGCGTCGAGCGGCGCGTAGAAGAAAACGAGCGCCAGTGCCGTCGTCATCGTCACGGCGGTGGCGATCGCGAGCCCGCGCAGGTGCCGAACGTGGATGCTCATGGTCAGGTGATGCTCCGGCGCGCGGATTCTGGCCCCTACTCCTCGACCAGGAAATCGAACAGCGCGTAGGCCAGCAGCGCGGTCAGAAGATCATAGAGCGCGAGCACCGCCAGCCACTTCCCCGGCGGCGAGCCGGTGGCGTGCGCGGTCAGCAGCGGCGCGAGCCCGCGCGCGGTCGCGATCAGCGCCGGCAGCAGCAGCGGCAGGCCGATGATCGGGCCGATCAGGTCGCGGGCGCGAGTGTGGACGGCGATCGCCGAGACGAACGTGCCGATCACGGCGAAGGCGATATCGGTGAGCAGCAGGATCAGCAGCACGCCGGGCAGCGAGGGCCCGAGTCGCGGCGGCGCCAGCAGCAGCGCGTATGCCGGCAGCGCGATCACCTCCAGCACCGCCATGAAGATGAACAGCGCTGCCGCCTTGGCGAACAGCATCGCGGTGCGGTCCACCGGCGCGAGCAGGAAGGCGTCGAAGCCGCCCTGCTCGCGCTCGGCGACGAACAGCCGGTTGACGGCCAGCATCGCGGCGAACAGCAGCGTGACGGTGAACACGCCGGCGGCCAGCTGACCGCTGAGCGTGTCCCGGTTCAGCCCGAAGTGGAAGATCACGAACGTGATGATCGAGAGCAGCGCCATCGACGGGACCGTCTCCAGCGTGCGCAGCTCCAGCAGCAGGTCCTTGCGCAGGATCGCCATCGCCGGCCTCATGCGTACAGCCCCCTGAGCGTGTCCGGATCCAGCCCGGAGGGCGGGCCGCAATATGCGGCCCGCCCTCCGGCGAGCGCGAGCACGAGATCAGCCTCGGCCAGCGCCGCCTGCGGGTCGTGGCTCGTGAGCACCCGCGTTACGCCGGCGCCGCGCCCGATCAGCGGCTCGACCAGCTCGCCCGCAGCCGGATCCAGGTTCGAGCGCGGCTCGTCGAGCAACAACAGCTGCGGGCGGTGCAACACCGCGCGCGCCACCGTCAGCCGCTGCACCATGCCGCGGCTGAGCGAGCGCACGGGATCGTCGCCGCGCTCGCGCATGCCCACGGCGCCGAGCAGTTCCTCGACGCGCTCGGGCGCGACTCTGTGCAGCCGCGCGTGGTAGATCAGGTTCTCGCGCCCGGACAGGTCGCGGTACAGGAGCGGCTCGTGACCGACGAGCCCGACGCGGCCGCGCACTGCCCAGCCCTGGCGCGGCAGCGGCTCCCCGAACAGCTTCACGCCGCCCTCGTGCGGGCGCAGGAGTGTCGCCAGGATCCGCAGCAGCGTCGATTTGCCCGCGCCGTTGCGCCCGAGCACGGCGAGCGTCTGCCCGGCGGGGACCGTGACCGAGAGCCCGCGCAGAACCGTGCGCTCACCGAAGTGGCGGATCAGTCCATCGAGCTCGATGACCGGGGTGCCCGCCTCCGGCCCAGCGGGGCCGGAGGCGGCGGCGTCAGCGGGGCCGGATGCGGCGGCGTCAGTGGCCGGCGTGGGGCGTGATGCGTCCATGTTGCCGGTGCAGTGTCCCAACTGCGTGCTTCAGCACCGGCGACACCACAGGGAAGAGCTCGGCGATCGCCTTCGGATTACCGGGAAAATTGATGATCAGCGACTCCCCGGCGGCGCCTGCGACAGCCCGCGAGAGCATCGACATCGGCGTGTGGCGCAGCGACTCCGCGCGCATCGCCTCGGCGAGCCCGGGGATCGCGCGGTCGATCACCGCCAGCGTCGCTTCCGGAGTCACGTCGTCCGGCGTGAGCCCGGTCCCGCCGGTCGTGAGAATCAGGTCGGCCCCGGCGGCGACCTGGGCGCGCAGCCAGGCCTCGATCGCGGCGCGGTCGTCCGCGACGACGTCTGTTGCCACCACCTCGGCCCCGATCCCGGCGGCCGCGCCGGCGAGCGCGGCACCCGAGGTGTCCTCGTTCACGCCGGCGGCAACGGACGTCGACACTGTCAGCACAGCGCACCTCACGCTGAGTCCCCGCTCACCCCGGAGCCCCCTGCCCGCAGCTCCGAGCCCAGCTCCGAGCCCAGCTCCGAGCGCAGCCAGTCGAGCGTCGCCGCCAGGCCGCTGGGGTAATCCACCCGCGGTTCCCAGCCGAGCTGCTCGCGCGCCTTCATGCTGCTGAAGCTCTGATCGATGCCCATAACCTGGACAGCTTGACGGGAGAGCAGCGGCCGCGTCTTCAGGCCGGTCGCCGCCCGCAGCGCCCGGTAACCGTGCTCGAGCCCGAAACCGAGGCCCTCGGCCACGCGATATGGCATGTTCCAGCGCGCCCGGGAGCAGCCGAGGCCGTCCGCGAGGTCGTCGACGAACTGCCGCCAGGTGACGTCGACGCCGTCGGTGATGGTGAGCGCCGCGCCGGAGCCCACGCCTGAGGGGCCAGAGGCCGCATCTGGTCGGGACCTCTGGGCCAAACCGTCGCTATAGCGCACATTTGGCCCAAAGGTCCCGTGCTCCCCGCCGGTCCGACGTGGCCACATCGCCAGCATCGCCGCATCGACGAGGTTCTCGACGTACACCAGCCCGGCGACCGCGCGCCCCTGATCGATCAGCACCATCTGGCCGCGCCGCAGAGCACGGGCGATCTCGAGCACGACCTCCCGGGAGCCGGGGCCATAGACGGTCGCGGGCCTCAGGATCACCGCATCGAACCCGTCCGCCCCGAGGCCGTCCGCCCCGAGGCCGCACGCCCCGAGGCTGCCCACGGCGACGGCCCGCCGCACCTCGGCCTCAGCGGCGAGCTTGGTGCGCCCGTACCAATTGCGCAGCGTGACATCCGTGCTCGAGATCACCACCACCCGCTCGACACCCGCCGTCAACGCGGCGTCGGTCACGTTTCGTGTGCCGTCTACGTTCACAGCGGAGATCTCCCGCGGGAGCGCCCAGTCCGTGACCATCGCGCCGCAGTGAAAGACCCGGCTGCATCCGTCGACGGCGCGCCGGACGGAGAGCGCGTCGGTCAGATCGCCGACCGCGATATCAACCCCGAGCGGCTCGAGCCAGGAGTAGTCGCTGGTCGGCCGGATGAAGGCGCGCACCTGATGACCGTCGCGCACGAGCCGTCGCACCAGATGACCGCCGATGAAGCCGGTCGCGCCCGTGACCAGGATCATCGACCGACCGCAATCATCGACCGACCGCAATCATCGACCGACCAGGATCATCGACGGGTCAGCGTGGTTTTCGCGATGTCGCGCACGACTGCCCAGTTCTTGCCGCTGCCGCTCTCACAGTCGGTCAGCACGGCGTCGAACGCGCCCAGAAACTCGCCGGCCTCGTCCGCGGACAGCGTCAGCGGCGGCAGCAGCTTGATCACGTCGTTCTTGCCGGCCGCCATCGTGATCACGCCGTGGTCGCGGTGCAGGGGAATCACGACGAGCTGCGGGAACAGCCCCTCGCTCGCCATCCGCATCATCCGCACGCCGAGCTGCGCCTTGCGTGAGCGCGGAGCCTGCAGCTCGATGCCGATCATCAGCCCCGCTCCGCGCACGTCGCTGATCAGCTCGTGCCGCCCAGCCAGCTCCCGCAACCCTTCCACCAGCAACGAGCCCGTCGCAGCGGCGTGCTCCACGAGCCCGTCACGCTCGATCACCCGCAGCGCCGCGAGCCCGGCCGCCATCGACAGGCGGTTGCGCCCGTAGGTCGACTGGTGTACATAGCTGCGCTCCAGGGTCCCGACGGCCTTCTGAAAGATCGACCGGCGCGTGACCATTGCCGCGACCGGCATATACCCCCCGCTGAGCGCCTTCCCAACCAGCACGAAGTCAGGATCCAGACCCCAGCGCTCGAGCGCGAACCAACTGCCGGTGCGCCCCAGCCCGGTCTGGATCTCGTCGACCACGAACAGCGTTCCGTAGCGACGGCACAACTCCTGCGCGCCCTCCAGATACCCGTCTGGCGGCAGCGTCACGAGCCGTCCCTGGACCGGCTCGACCAAGAAGGCGGCGACGTCCTTGGACCGCAACTCGGCCTCCAGCCGACCGAGGTCTCCGAACGGCACCCGGGCGCAGCCCGGCAGCAGCGGGCCGAAGCCCTCCTTGAAGAACTCGTCGCCGACGATCGACAGCGGGCCCAGCGTAACCCCGTGAAAGCTCGAGTCGCACGAGATCAGCCGCGGGCGCCCGGTCGCCGCCCGCGCGAACTTCATCGCCGAGTCGACCGCCTCGGCCCCGGTCGAGGCGAAGAACACGGCGTCGAGCCCATCCGGCAACAGCCCGCACAGGGCCTCCGCGAGCATCCCCGACAGCGCCGAGTAGTGAATCTGCACCCCGTCGACGAAGTCGCCCTCCAGCACCTCCCGCAGCACCGCGCCGATCTCGGGATGCGAGTGGCCGAGCGACGCGAACCCCTCACCGGAATGCATGTCGAGGTACGCGCGCCCGTCGGCGTCGTACAGGTAGGAGCCGCGCGCCGAGACATAGTTGGTCCCGAACCCGATGATCCGCAGCATGTCCACGAGCGACGGATCGAGGTGGCGAGCCGCCAGATCGAGCGTCTCGCCCGCGCGCGCCCGGGCGTCGGCGACCACCCCGAGCGGATCCCCAGCCGTCGCCGCGCCGAGCGGATCCTCAGCCGTCACGACGCCAGTGGCCCGAGCGTCCGCCGCTCTTCTCGAGCAGCTCGACCACACCGATCGCGGCCCCGCGCTCGACGCCCTTGACCATGTCGTAGACCGTCAGCGCAGCCACCGACGCGGCCGTGAGCGCCTCCATCTCAACGCCGGTCTGCGCAGTCGTCCGCGCCTCGACGACGAGCTCGATCTCACCGGTCCCGGCATCCACAGCCACCTCCACCCCGACGAACGAGAGCGGCAGGGCATGACACAGCGGGATCAGCTCGTGCGTGCGTTTTGCGGCCTGGATGCCGGCGATCCGCGCCACGCCGATCACGTCGCCCTTGGGCGCGTCGCCGGCGAGGACCAGCCGCGCCGTCTCGGCAGAAACACGGACTACCGCCCGCGCCACAGCGCGCCGCGCCGACACCTGCTTGTCGGAGACGTCGACCATCGCCGCCCGCCCCTCGTCGTCCAGATGCGTGAGCTCGCTCACGCGGGCTGGTACGAACTCTGGGCCGCGGCGATCAGATCCTTGACAGCGGCAACGTTGCCGTCGCGCAGCAGCGCGATCGGATCGGGATCGCCGTTCACGATCCCCTCGAAGAACTCCTTGCGGTCCTGATAGGTCGGCAGCGTGCCCTTCGCCCACCCGCGCACGTCGTTGAGCAGGATCGCCAGGGTCGCGTACGGCTCGCCGAACAGCTCGGAGATCTCGCGCTTCATGCGCTTGGCCAGCGCAGGCGAGGCGCCCGCGGTGGAGATCGCGACGGCCAGCGGGCCGTTGCGCACGATCGCCGGCAGGATGAAGTTGCACAGCGGCGGCACGTCGACGACGTTGACGAGCATCGCGCG
>WQWK01000124.1 GCA_009785395.1 Conexibacteraceae bacterium | reverse complement strand
GACGTCGCCGGCGCGGACCCGGCCGCGCAGCGCGTCACGAGCTGGCTGACCGGCCTGCTAGCGCGGACGCGCTAACGCGCGCCGATCCTGAGAGGGCTTACGACCAGGCCTCGGATGGCGGTGGTACCGCGTTCGTGTGCAGCCGGGCGATCGCCTACTCCATCTCGGTCAGGCGGGCGATGATCTCGGCCTGCCCGAGCGGCGGGGCGAGCAGCTCGCCAAGCGTGGTTCCGGCGGCCTGAGCGGCCGCAAGCAGCGCCCACGCGGGCACGGTCGTCCGGCCGGTCAGCCAGCGAAGGTAGGTTGAGACGCTCGGCGAGCCGCCGGCCACCTCGGCGAGCCGGCGGGCGAACGCCGAGCTTGAGCGGGCGCTGCTGAGCGCCTGCGCACGTTCCAGCACCGCGATCGCCCAACCATCGCGATCACGTGCGCCAGTGTGGAAGGCGACCGCGATCAGGGTCACCGGTACCCCTTACGGCCGCGGCCGCGGGTGTGACCGTGGCCGCGCGCCGGCGTGTGGGGCACCTGGGCGCGGTGGCGGTTGTGGTGAACGATCGCGGCGGCCGAGTGGCTGTGCTGGTGGCTGTGGATGTCGACGATCCCGCCGAACGCGAACAGCGCCACGATCGCGGCCACGATCAGGCCGGCGAGCAGCGACCAGCGAAAGGCGGTGACGGCGACCAGCCCGGCGACCAGGCCGGTCAGCAGCGCGAGCCGCCAGGTGCTCGAGGCGACGATCGCAGTCATGCACGCGACCGCGGCGAGCGCCATCAGGATTTCGGAGCCGCTAGAGCGGCGCCGGCGGATCATCATGCTGCCTTCTCCTCCCTGCCACTGTCAGCAGAAGTGACCTTGTTGGTGGTGACGTCGACGACGTCGGCGGTGCGCTCCGGCAGCGCCGGGCGCTCACGCACAGCCTGGATCTGACCCGCGATCTGCCCGGCCGCCCGGCGGGCGCCGGCGGTCAGCGCGAGCTGGGCCGCGCGGACCCGGAGTTCCTTACCGGCCGCGAGACGTTTGAGCGCCGGGTCGGCGTACCAGCGGCGCTGACGAATCACCGCCGGCGGGACGCCCTTGTGCAGCAGCACGCCGCGATCGTCGCCCTGTTGATGCATCGCCTGGGCGGTCAGAACATCGCGGGTCTGGCGGTGAGGGACGTGCTCGCCCTCGATCAGCTGGTGCTGGCCGAGCGCCTGGCGCAGATAGTCGCGGGTGCGCGGGTCGGCGATCGCCCCGAGGAACAGCCGCACCGTCGAGACGCCGAGAATCTCATCGGCGGCGTCGTGCCCATAGCGGTCCACGATCTGCGAGAGCGACTGCCAGATCGTGAGCCACTGCACCCCGGCCGACCGGGAGGTCGACAGGACCTTCGGCAGATCGCCAAACGGGGCCGTGTTGGCGATCTCGTCGCACGCCATCAGGCACGGCGGCCCGAGGCCTTGGCCGGTGCGCATCTCCCGCTGCTGCGCGACGTGAACCAGAGAGCTGAGCAACGTCACGATCAGCGGCGCGAGCATCACCTGCTGCTCCAGCCCGGCGACGATGTACAACGTGTTGTTGCCGGAGAAAAGCCGCTCCGCTGTGATCCGCCCGTCCCTGTCGGCCGCGTTCGCGGCCGCCGGATGCCCGAACGCGCGCAGCTGCGTTTTCGCGGTGCCGAGGATCCCGTCGCGCTGACGGTCGTTGTAGGCGTAGACGTTGCGTAGACGCTTGATCGCGTCCGCCGCGCCGACGCGCTTGAGCAGCAGCTCAGGGGCCTGCTGCTCGCGCTCGAGCACCCACTCCAGCACATCGGCGATCGTGCGCTGACGCTGAGGGTCGGACGCGGCCGCGTGCAGCAGCGGCGCGGTCAAATCCTGAGCCTCGTCGGAGAAGTACTTCGCGTTGCCTGACTCGCCCTGCCGGGGGCTGCGCGCCCGGTCGAGCCACTGGCCGACCAGCAGCGCGTGCTCCCAGTCCTCGCAGCCCTCAAGCGGATCCCAGCCGTCGGACTCGCCGCCGGTCCGGACGCCAAACGGGTCCCAGACCAACACCTCGCCGAGCGCCCGGCGCCGGGCGAGCGTCGCATTGAGCACATCGGTCTTGGTCGTCAACACCACGCACGGGCCCTCGTGCTCCAGCACCATCGGGATCACGACCCCGGGCGTCTTGCCCGAGTCCGGCGCGGCGATCACCGCGATCTGCGTGCCGCGCTTGGTGGCGACCAGCGCCCCGGCGAACCGGCCGACAATGTGCCGGCCGACCTGGGCGCACGGCACGACCAGCGAGCGGACCGTGCCCCACCTCGCGAACTCGCCCGGCCGCCCGCCGCGCAGCGAGTACCAGCGGCGATCCACGACCGGCAAGCTGCGCACGATCGCGATCCGGTGCCACACCACCACGACCGCAGCCGCCGGCAACGCCGCGATCAGCCAGAACAACGCCCAATAACCAGAACCGGCCGGAAGCCGCCAGCGAAACGTTGCGGGATACGCGAGTGCGGGATGCTCGCCCAGCAGCAGCGTCACGACGTGGCCGCCGTGCAGGACCGAGCCGCCGCGCCAAAACGTGTGCAACACCTGCAACCCCGTAAGCCGGCCGGTATCACCAGTCATCACCAAAGCGATCAACAACGGCGCGACCCACAGAGCAAGCACCAGAAGCGCGGCGAGAGCCACCACCACTCCCAGGACCACCAAGATCGCAGTCTGGTCGTTCTTCCTCTCGTAGCGATCGGCTTCCTCGTCGCTTCTCATCGCTTGGCTTTCTCGTCGGTCTCGGGGCTCTGCTACTCGTTGGACTTGTACCAATAAGAGGTACCACCTATGCCGGACGGTGTCAAGTCTTGTCCCACATGTTGGTACGATGTGGACATGTCATCAACTGTTCGCCGGAGCCCAGGACAAGCGCTCTATCGCCGTATCGCGGAGCAGTTGCGCGAGGCGATCTATCGCGGCGAATTGGCGCCTGGCGAGCGGTTACCCAGCGAGCAGGAGTTGATGGATCGGCACGACGTATCCCGCAACACCGTGCGTCTTGCGCTCGCCGCTTTGACCAGCGAAGGATTGATCGCCTCAAGCCAGGGCCGGGGTTCGTTCGTACGCGAACACGCGCCGCTTCGCTTTCTCGCTTCGCAGACCGACTCACGCCAGCGTCGTGCCCGGTCCACCCGCGACGCCTTCATGAGCGACGTCACCGAACAGGGCCGCGTTGGCGGACTGCATATCGAGGTCGCAATCGTGCGCGCTGATGCCACCATCGCCGCGCCCCTCGAACTCGATGAGGGCAGCTCAGTAGTAGTGCGTCGCCGCGTGCAATCCGTCGACGACGAGCCCTACGCCACCGCCGACACCTACTTCCCGCTCGAGCTCGTGAAAGACAGCCCGATCACCGATCCCGATGACATTCCCCAGGGCGCCAACAAGGTCCTTGACGACCTCGGTCATGCGCAGGTCCGGTTTCACGACGAGATCACCACTCGAATGCCGACCGCCGACGAAGCCCGGAAGCTACGCATCGGGCCCGGCACGCCTGTCGCCTCCCTGGCGCGCGTCGGCTACGACACGGATGACGTCCCCGTCCGGCTCTTCATAACCGTTCTGCCCGGCGACCGCTACACCGTCGTCTACGACGTCGCTGGCGACTGAGCGGCGAGGAGTCCTTTGTGCCAACGGCTACTGAACTTCACATCCGCAAAGCCACGGTCGAGGACCTCGACGCGGTCGTCGAGCTGCTTCACGATGCCTACGACTGGCTGATCGCGCAAGGCATCACCGATCAATGGATACAACGCTTCTCGCGCGGGTCGATCGAGCAGATCATTGATCGCGACGAGGTGTACGTCGCGATCAGCGGCGAGGGTGTTATCGCCACCTTCACGCTTACCTACTGTCCGGACCCTGAGTTTTGGGATGACCCGTCGGCCGACGCCGGCTACATCCGTCGCCTCGTTGTCGATCGGCGCTACGCAGGACAAGACCTCGGCGGCCAGCTGCTCGACTTCGCTACGCAGCTCGTTGCGGCAGCCGGGCGCGAGTGGCTTCGACTCGACTGCGCCAAATACAACACGCGCCTCCAGGACTACTACCGCTCTCATGGCTTCCAGCACCTCGGCACCGTTGATCTCGAGCACCGCCAATCCGGCGCCCTATTCCAACGCTCGACAGCGGCCTCGACCACCAGGGGCGTTCCCACACCCCTGGTAGGGGCCCTCCCCGGCAGGTAGGACCCCTGGTAGGGGCGTTCGCGCGGGTGTTGCGGGCGAACGCTCAGAGCTGGTCGAGCTTTTGTCTTGCCTCGCGGCGCAGCCGGAGCGCCCCCCACGCCGAGGCGCGGGACAGTTCACCGCGTTCCTGAGCCAGCGTCTGGCGCTCGACCGCGAGCTCGGCAGCGGCCTGCCGCAGCTCGTTCTGTAGTTCGTCGACGCGGGCACGCTCATCGTCAGCACGAGCCTTCTCCTGTTCGGCGACCTGGCGCCAAACGATCAGCTCCCGGCCCTGCGCTTCGACCACCTGGGGCGTGCTCGGGCCCGGTTCGCCGTCGGCGGTCAGCAGGCCGAGGCGCTCGAGCTCGGAAACGGGCACAAGCCGCACAGGCTTTCCGTTGCGCTCCGCCCGCACCGCGCGCAGCTGGCCACGCTCGATCCTGCTCTCGAGGTTTCGCCTCGGCAGGCCGGTCGCCTCCGCAGCCTCTGTCAGCGTCATGCGGGAGGGGCCCCCGCCAGGGGTGTCCTCGGGGGTGTCGGTCAGTCCGTCGGCGCGCTCTGCGCCCGCTGGCGCGCCCTCATCGGGGGTGGTGATGCCAAGGTTGGTCATACGTTCTTATTCTGCGCCCCTGCCCGGCGCCCCTGCCAGGGGCGCTCCACAAGGGGTGCCGCAAGTAGCGGAAGCGCGCTATGACAACCGACGCGCGGTCAACCGTCGGCGCGCTACGAGCGCCCAGGTTCCACCGCGGCGCCGCGGCTTGCGCAGCTCCCAACCCACGAACGACTTGTCCGCGGCCGAGATGCGCTCGCCGGCGCGCAGCAGCAGCCGGCGGGCGTGGGGCGCGTGCTTAGTGGTGACGCCGAGCGCCTGCCACATCGGCGGCGCCAGCTGCAACGCGACAGCGCCCTCGCCGATCTCAGAGCGCTTGAAGGTCTGCGACTCCAGATATACCCACAGCCGCTTCGCGAGGCCCTCGAGCGAGCGCAAGACCCGCCAGTCGAGGTAGGTCAGATAACCGGCCTCGAGCTGCTCAACGATCCACCAGTCGAGCCCTGCGATGTGTGGATCCCGGCTCTGGGCCCCGGCCCAAAACATCGAGCCGAGCAACCGAATACGGCCGCCGACGCCGGTCGGATTCTCAAGCTGCCCGACCGCGGCTGCCCGCGGGTCGTAGCCCTCCAGCTCGAAATCCGCTTCGTGCAGGCGCCCGAGACTGGCCCGGATTTCCTGTCGATCCCGACCAGAGGGCACTCGGTTGTGGAGATCCTTACCGAGCTCGTAAAGCGTGAAGCGGACTCGTCCCTTGGGGTCCCGGTCACCTTCGCGCCACCGCTCAGTGAGCCATGCAAACGTGTCGAGGTCGAAGAGCGTCAACGGGGGGCCTGCGACCCGGAGGAGACCGAGCGTGTCCGAGCTGTCGATCGGCAGCGCCAGCTGCAGAGGACCGACGTGCCAGACGCCCTTGCGGCAGAGGTTCGTCTCGAGTGACGCCTGGCGGCGAGGGAGGGGAGCGAGCGTCAGCGCCGGGTCCGGCCGGAGGCCTCGCAGCGGCGCTGACTGGCTTTCCAGGGCCACGGGGTCGAACCATGTCAAGCGCGTCGGATAGACGGGAGGCCTGCCGACGCGCTCAATCGAACGTCATGGGGTGGGTACGGACACATCCGATGGGGTGGGTACGGACACACTTCGAGTGCGCCCTGGGGTGGGTACGGACACATTCATGGGGTGGGTACGGACACACTTAGCCCTGATCGAGGCTCGCGAATCCTCAATACTGGTAGGCGTTTTCGGCGCCAAGCCGGGGGCCTTAAAGTCGTTTGTAGTGTCTGGTTTAAGGCTTAACGTCTGAGAGAAGAGTCGCGCGCTAGCGCGCGCACCCTCACACCGACCTGGCTCTTGTCTCGCCTCATTGGCGTGCCTCGACAGTGGCCCCGCTCGCTTCGCTCGGGGGCCGTCTCGGCACGCTCGGTGCCAGCGCTACTCGCGGCGGGTGAGTAGCCGTTCGAGAGGCTTGTGATTGTCGTGTGGCCTGCTTCGCTTCACCCACTCGCTTTGCTCGGGGTGGGCTCGCG
>WQWK01000123.1 GCA_009785395.1 Conexibacteraceae bacterium | reverse complement strand
CAACGACATCCTGCGCGTCAAGAATCCGTTCGACACGCCACGGACCGTACTACGACCCCGCAGCGGGCCCCGGTACGGCCCGCGGGCGGGGGCCCGGTGCCGCCCGCGGGCGGGGGCCCGGTGCCGCCCGCAGCGGGCCCCGGTGCCTCCCGCGCTCAGACCCCTGTGCCGCCGGTCGGCGGCGGCGGCGTGGGCGCGGTGGTCGTCGGGGCCGTTGTGGTCGTCCCCGGCGCACCGCCGACGGTCACACCGACGACATCCATCACACCCGCGACCGTCAC
This sequence comes from Conexibacteraceae bacterium, assembly GCA_009785395.1. Next base: position 5,999 of record WQWK01000123.1, on the reverse strand, counting down.
ATAGCTCACGGAGACGCTGTCACCGGCCGCGATCTGGCCGTCGGTGAGCTCGGCGGCGACGGCACTCCCAGCCGCGGCCGGGAGGGTGAGCGTCGCCCCGCTCGCGGTCTGCACCGTGAAGCTCGAGAGGTCGGGAGCGATCGCGGAGACGGTTCCGCTGACCGTCGTCTCACCGAGCAGCGTGACGGACTCGGCGACCATCGTGCCGGCGGCCGTCGTCGCGTAGGCGACCCGCAGACGAGCTCCGAGCGGATACCCGGCCACCGCCTCGAGCCCCGGACCGGGCTGGAACGCGAGCGTCGATGCGGCGTTCGTCCTGCTCTTCAGCGCCGCTGGGACGATGTGGTAACGGCGGAAGACGGGGCTCTGGGCGTCCGGGGCGCCGTCATCGAGCCAGCCGGGACCGCCCTTCGCGTCGCCGCCGCCTGCGGCCCCGTCAGAGGTGCCGAAGAAGCGGCCGTCGATGTTCATGAAGACGTGCAGGCCGGGCTGGTCGTAGAGCGTGACCTCCTCGGGACCGACACCTGCGCCCCGTGCGATCAGCCCGCGCCGCAGCAGGTATTGGATCAGGCCGGCGTCGTTCGGGACCGAACCGCCGACCGGCCACAGGCCGGCGCCCACCAGCACCGCCGCGACCACGCCGGAGCAGTCGTAGCCCCGGCGCCTGCCGTTGTAGCCGGGGCCCCTGCTGCCGATGCTCGGAATCCCCGCCTGGCCGTGGCCGCCACCCCAGACGTACGGGAGGTTCTCAGCGGTGAGCCGGTTGGCGGCGGCGCTCAGCGCGTTCAGCGTGCCGACCGCCCTGCCCGGCGTCTGGACGATGAACGAGAACGCACCATCCGAGGTGAGTGTGCCGGTCACCTGCGTCGGTGCCCGCGGCTGCAGGGCGAGCGCGGCGGCGGGCGTGGCCGCGCAGGCACCCAGCGCAACGAGAATCGCGAACAGCCTGAGCATCAACGTGCCCCTTCGACGCATCCGGCGTCGTACTTCTAATTTGCAAGCGATCGTGCTCGCGCGGCCGGCGCGAGCGAGCCGGGCGCGTCCGGCGCGAGCGAGCCGGGCTACTCAGGCTTGACCGCCGCCGACCGGGCCCAGATGTTCAGATTTCCCTCGTGGGCATGTTTCTCGATCTCCGCGAGCTCGTCCGGGCTGAAGTCGAGCCTGTCGAGCGTGGCCAGGTTGTCCTCCAGCTGGGCGAGGCTCGACACGCCGATCAGCGCCGAGGTCACACGCGCGTCGCGCAGCGTCCAGGCGATCGCCATCTGCGCGAGGCTCTGGCCGCGGCCGCTTGCGATCTCGTTGAGCGCACGCACGCGCTCGATGTTCTCCTCGGTCAGCATCCCGTCGTTGAAGGCGATGCCGCTGCGCGCACGCGAGCCCTCCGGCGTCCCGTCGAGGTACTTGTCGGTAAGCAGGCCCTGTGCCAGCGGCGAGAACGCGATGCAGCCGATCCCCTCGTCCTCCAGCACGTCCAGGAGTCCGTCTTCGATCCAGCGGTTGAGCAGTGAGTACGAGGGCTGATGGATCAGGATCGGCGTGCCGAGCTCGCGCATGATCTCGCTCGCCCGCCGGGTCAACTCTGGACCGTATGAGCTGATCCCCGCATAGAGCGCCTTGCCCTGACGCACGGCACTATCGAGCGCGCCCATCGTCTCCTCCAGCGGCGTGTCCGGATCGACGCGGTGCGAGTAGAAGATGTCGACGTAATCGAGCCCCATGCGCTGCAGGCTCTGGTCGAGGCTGGAGAGCACGTACTTGCGCGAGCCCCACTCGCCGTACGGGCCGGGCCACATGTCGTAGCCCGCCTTTGTCGAGATCACGAGCTCGTCACGCAGGCCGTGAAAGTCCTCGCGCAGCAGGCGGCCGAAGTTGATCTCGGCCGAGCCGTAGGGAATCCCGTAGTTGTTGGCGAGGTCGAAGTGCGTCACCCCGAGGTCAAACGCGCGCCGCAGGATCGCGCGGCTCTGCGCGATCGGGTGCGAGTCCCCGAAGTTCTGCCAGAGGCCGACTGAGATCGGCGGTAGCAGCAGACCGCTGCGACCGGTGCGACGATACGGCACCGAGTCGTAGCGGTCTTCGCGTGGTACGTAGCGCTCACGTGGCGGCATGCGGCCCCGTCTCGGCGCGCGTCAGGCGTCGGTCGACGGGGTGCTTGCCTCCTCGGCGCCCGGCTCCGGCTCACCCGCCGAGTCCGGCTCACCTGCCGACTCCGGCTCACCGGCCGAGGCCGACTCAGGCTCCGCGGCCGGGGCCGAATCGGCGACGGGATCCGAGCCGTTGACAGACGCTCCGGCGTCGGCCGCGCCGGCCTCAGGAGCGGAATCCGCGGACTTCCCCGCCTGCATCTCGGTGAACACGTGTGCGGCGCCGGCGCCAACCAGGCCGAGGCCGAGCGAGAACAGGCCCCATTTCGCCCCGGTCTTCTCCTTGCCGCGGAGCGCATCGAGCGACAGCGAGCCCGGGCCCGACTCGGCGAGTGAAACCGCCGCCGCTGCCAGCACGACGTTGTACTCGTAACCGCCCTTGTGCGCCCACGGGCCGTTGGGGAGGTGGACCCGGTTGATCGCCGTGGCCATCACGGAGACGAGCCCGGCGGCGGCAAGCGGAGTCCTGTAGCCCAGCAGTACGCCGGCGCCGCCGAGCGTCTCGGCAGCACCCGCCGCGGTCGCCTGGACCTTGCCCGGCTTGAGGCCCATCTGCTCGAAGGTCTCCGCCTGACCCTGCAGGCCCTGCCCACCGAACCAGCCGAAGAGTTTCTGAGTGCCATGACCGATGAAGAAACCTCCCACTGAGGCTCGCAGCAACAGACGCCCGACTTTCATGTCCTTCACCTCCGGATCGACGGTTAAAGCCTGACTCCACGGTAACTGGTTCGCGGCCCGCGAGTCCCCTATCGGCCGTACAGCGTCCGGTCGAGCCAATCGATCGAGCGCTGCAGCTGCTCGACCGTGGCCCTGCCGGCCGACTCGATCCCGAGCGCGCGGTTGACCTCGGCGTTGACGTCGCTATGACGGATGCGGCGGTCGCGCGCGAGCTCGGCCACGAGCCTGTGGCGCTTGGCGCGCAACTGTGCGCGCTGTTCGAACAGCGGCACTGCGCCTGCCCCGGCGGGCGTTGCCGGGGCAGGCGGCGCCACCGGGGTCGGCGCCGGGGCGCGGGTCGGCGCCGGGGCGCGGGTCGGCGCCGGGCCGAACAGCGTCATCTGCGGCGCGACGTCGGCGCTCAGCGGCTCGAAGTCGAGCACGTCGGTCCGCTCCGTCGCGCGCCGCTCCGGCTCGTCGAGCTCGCCGAGATCCTCCGTGTCCCCGCGGCGGCGGGCCAGATACCGCAGCTCCTGCTCGACGGCGGCGGCATGGTCGCGCAGAACCGTGTCGGCCGGGATGTAGAGCCAGCTCGGCTCAGGCTCGCGCCCCGGGATCGTCCGCACAAACCGCCCCACGATCTGGCGGAAGATCAGCGGCGTCTTGGCCGCGGTCGCGTAGACGCCGACCCGCAGCCGCGGGATATCGACGCCCTCCGAGACCATGTTGACGGCGACGATCCAGGGCTCGTCGGAGTGCGTGAACGCGGCCAGCCGCGCCGCCGAGCGCGAGTCCTGGTGGAGAACCACGACGGGTGGCCGGCCGCTCACCTCGCGCAGCCGCGCCGCGATCTTGCGCGCGTGCGTCGAGTCGGCCGCGACCACGAGCCCGCCGGCCTCGGGGTGGCCGCCGGCGCGCAGCGATCGCAGCCGCACATCGGCTTCGCCGAGGATCCGCGGCAGCCCGTCGGGCAGTTCGGTGGAGATCGCGGTCCGGTAGCGCCGGCTCGCCTCACGACTCGACAGCACAGTGTCGAAGCTCGACTCGATCACGTCCTCGCCGCTGCGCCACGACAGCGCGCCGTCGTAGGTGACGAACACGACCGGGCGGCAGACGCGGTCGCGCACGGCGTCGGCGTAGGGATAGGAGATGTCCGGCTCGGCGAGCCCGTCGGCGTCGTACTCGACGCCCGGGATCGGGGTCGCGTCGGAGCGGAACGGCGTGCCGGACAGCAGCAGCCAGCGCGACGCCGGGCCGAACGCCTGCCCGAACCCAACCCCCCACGCGAGGTCCTCGCCGAGGTGGTGGGCCTCGTCGGCGATCACGAGCGTGCGCTCACGCGTGCCGGCCGCCCACACGCGCGGAGACATCGCGATGCGCGCGTAGGTGACGACGACTCCGTGAAACCCGCTTGGCGGCCGCGGCGACTCCGCGTCCGGGGCCAGCTCGAGCCCGAGCGCGTGTGCGGCCCGTGCCCACTGCCGCGTCAGCGGCGCCGTCGGGCAGGCGATCACGAGACCGTCGGCGTCGCCCGCCGCCAGCTCGCCGCGCGCGAATTCCAGCGCCGGGCGGGTCTTGCCCGCGCCCGGTGCGGCCGAGATCAGGAACGCGCCCTCGCGCCACTGCGACATCGCCCCGAGTGCGCGCTGCTGCCATTCGCGCAGTCCAGCGGGACTGCGCGAATCCAAAAGCTCTGTTGCCGTCAGTGACACGAGTTCGGCATGGTGCCGAGCGGCTCGGACGCGATACCCCGACGGTAGGATCGAGGCCGTGATCGAGCCCTTCGTCGATGTCGGCTGGCTGCAGCGGAACCGCGCCGACGCGGTGCTCGCAGACGTGCGCTGGTACCTCGACGGCCGCTCGGGGCGCGCCGCCTACGAGCAGGGACACATCCCCGGCGCCGTGTTCGTCGACCTCGACACGGTCCTGTCGGAGCCCCACGAGGACGACAGCGCGGGTCGCCACCCGCTGCCCACGCCCGCGCGCTTCGCCGCCGGACTCGGCGCGCTCGGGATCGGCGACGCTGACACCGTCGTCGCCTACGACGACTCCGGCGGCATCATCGCCGCCCGGCTGGTGTGGCTGCTGCGCGCGACCGGCCACGATGCGGCGCTGCTGGACGGCGGCCTCCAGGCGTGGCCGGCCGCTGATCTGCACCGCGACCACCCGCGCCCCAGGCCGCCCGCGACGTTCACGCCCGTCCCCTGGCCGGCGGACCGGCTGGCGCAGATCGACGCGGTCGCGTCCAGCACCGATGTGCTGATCGATGCCCGCGATGCGGGCCGCTTCAACGGCGGGCCGGATGCGGTCGACCCGCGCTCCGGACACATCCCCGGCGCCCGCAGCGTGCCCACGCGCGACCACCTCGACGCGGACCTCCGCATCGGGTCTCCGGAGACGCTCAGAGCCACGTTCGCCGCCGCCGGGATCACCGGGGAAACACCCGTCATCTCCTACTGCGGCTCCGGCGTGTCAGCCTGCCACAACCTGCTCGCGCTGGAGCGCGCCGGCCTGGGCCCGGGGCGGCTCTACCCGGGTTCGTGGTCGGAGTGGAGCCGCGACCCGGCCCGCTCGATCGAGCCCGGCTAACCCGCCCGATCGAGCCCCGCTAACGTTGGGCATATGGATACCGAGCAGACCCCCACCAAGACTGAAGATGTATCCGAGCTCACCGACGAGCAGTGGCGCGAGCGCCTGACACCGGACGCCTACCAGGTCCTGCGCCACGCCGCCACGGAGCGTCCGTTCACCGGTGCCTTCGTCAGCAACAAGGACACCGGGATGTATCACTGCGCGGGCTGCGGCGCGCCCCTGTTCAGCTCCGGCACGAAGTTCGATTCGGGCTGCGGCTGGCCGAGCTTCTACGCCCCCGTGGAGAGCGAGAACGTCATCAACCGCCTCGACACCAGCCACGGCATGATCCGCACCGAGGTGCTGTGCAAGAACTGCGGCGGCCACCTCGGCCATGTGTTCGAGGACGGCCCCGAGCCGACCGGCCTGCGCTACTGCATCAACTCGGTGGCGCTTGGCTTCGATCCGAAGAGCTAGTACGCCCGTCCTGGCGCTCTTCCTCCGCTGGTGGGGTGGGCGCCTCCGCTGGTGGGGTGGGCGCCTCCACTGGTGGGGTGGGCGCCTCCGCTGGTGGGGAGGGCGGGAGCGAATCACCAGCGGAATCGTCGCGCTGCTGGTGGAGCAGCT
>WQWK01000122.1 GCA_009785395.1 Conexibacteraceae bacterium | reverse complement strand
TGGCTGGACAAGGCGCAGCTGGCGATCGAGTCACGCGAACACGCATACCTTCTCTACCGCGAGCGCGGCGACGCGGCCGCCGCAGCACGGATGGCCATCTGGCTCGGCTGGGATTCTCTCGCCGTTCGCGGCGAACCGGCTGTCGCGCGCGGCTGGCTGCAACGGGCGCACCGCCTGCTCGAAGGATTCGGCCCTGTGCCGGAACACGGCTGGCTCGCCCTCCGCGAAGGCGAGTTCGCCTTCCTTCTTGAGAACGACATCACGGCCACCAGGCGCTTCGCCGAGCGAGCGCGGTCCATCGGGACCGCGCTGGCTGTATCCGACATCGAGTTCGCGGCCCTCGGACTGGAGGGTCTCGCGCTCGCAAGTCAGGGAAGAATCGCTGACGGGATCCGTCTGCTGGACGAAGCCTCGGCCGCGGCCATGGCCGGCGAAATGTCAGAGCTGTGGGCAGCCGGACGCACCTGCTGTTACATGATCACCGCCTGCGAGCGAGTGCGGGATCTCGAGCGCGCGGACCAGTGGTCGCAGCGAATGCTTGAGTTCGCCAAACGCTGGCGGATCCAGGATCTGTTTGCCGTCTGCCGCGCGCACTACGGGGCGATTCTTGTCCTGCGCGGCGCCTGGGAGGAGGCTGATGCCGCATTTGAGACAGCGCTTCAGGAGCTTCGGACCAGTAGGCCCGGCATCGCGTTTGAGGCCCTGGTCCGCCGTGCGGACCTACGCCGGCGCCAGGGGCGATTCGAGGAAGCGGCTGAGCTGTTCCGCCAGGTCGAGTTCCATCCCTACGCCCAGCTTGGGCTCGCGCATGTCGCACTCGACAGCGGGGACGCCGCCCTTGCGGCGGACGGGGCGACGAGATTCTTGCGGAAGCTCGGTCCGGAGAGTCGGCTTCAGCGCGCGGCCGGGCTCGACCTCTACGCTCGCGCGCTCATCGCACTAGACGAGACGGAACCAGCGAGGAACGCGCACGACAACCTGCGGGGCGTCGTAGCGGAGGTTGGCAGCGACTCGCTACGTGCCTCGGCGCTTGCGGTCGAGGGCCTGTTGACCGAGGCCGAGGGTGACCTCGACGCGGCGCGCTCACTTATCGAGGACGCTATCGACCTGTTCCGCCAGTGCGGTGACCCGTTTGAGACCGCGCAGTCGCGGCTCGACCTGGCACGAGTGCTTGCCGCGCTCGGGCGCAGCGACCCAGCGGCCGAACAGGCTCGGCTGGCTCATGAGGCGCTGGCGGGAATGCAAGGGGAGCGCCGAGCCCAGCGCGCGGACGCTCTCATAATCGAGCGTGGCGATCCGGCGTCAGCCAAAGCCACGTCGGTGCTGACGCCTCGCGAACTTGATGTACTCGGGCTCGTTGCGGAAGGCCTGAGCAACGCGCAAATCGCTCAGCGGCTCGTCTTGAGCGAGCACACCGTGCACCGGCACCTGGCCAACATCTTGCGCAAGCTCGGTCTCCCCTCGCGCGCCGCGGCCGCGACCTGGGTCACGCGCGCGGGCCTCGTCTGACCCCGGCGGCCGGTCGCCCGCGAGGCCCGCGCCTCGTCCTCGGGCGAGCGCCGCCCACCTAGACAACTGCGCCTGGCTGACATCCTCCGCAAGCTCAGCCCTCGTCCCATGCTGCGGCCGCGGTTGGGGCGCACGTACCATCCCGGTTCGAGCCTGGCCCGGTCAGGCCATATGCGCGGTCTGGTGAATCTGGCCCGTACAGGCGAAGCGACGGCACCGCGCTGCCGGGTAAAACTGGCACAACGGGGGCAACGGGTTCGCCGGGGACTGCCATTGGCAGGCGAAGCCGCTGACACGGAAGCACTGCCGATCGGCGGCGCCCTCGCAAGACACAGCCCACGAGGCCGAACGAGGAAACCGCCATGCACCCCATCGTCAGCAGCTACCTGGCCCATGCCCGAATAGCCGACCGAGCCCTCTGGGCCCGGCGCCACGCGTTGGCCCGCGATATCCGCCCCGTGGGGGAACGCGAGCGCACTGTGGGCGGGTGGCCGCCGCTGAGCCGGATACAGCGCCAGCGCAGGCCTTCACCTCGGGCAGTGCTCGCGATTGCGTCGATAGGCGGCGCCGTCGCCTTCGTCGACGCGACGATCGTGAACATCGCGTTTCCGGACATCGCGCGCTCGTTCCCCGGGACGTCCACCTCGACACTGTCGTGGGTCTTGAACGCCTACAACATCGTGTTCGCCACGTTCCTCATGGCTGCGGCGGGGATCGCAGACCGGCTCGGGCGGCGGCGCGTCTTCGTCTTCGGCCTGGAACTGTTCACGATCGGCTCGCTGCTGTGCGCGATCGCGCCATCGGCCGGCGCATTGATTGCCTTCCGGGTGATCCAGGGGCTCGGCGCCGCCCTCCTCGTGCCGTCCGCGCTCGCGCTGCTGCTGCACGCGTACCCGCCGGCGCACCGTTCTCACGCCGTTGCCCTGTTGTCGGCGGTTGGCGCGGCTGCCGCCGGCCTCGGCCCGTCGCTTGGTGGGCTGCTCGTCACCGCCGCAAACTGGCGCCTGGTCTTCGTGGTGAACATACCGATCGGTGTGGCGGCGGCGCTCCTGTCGCGTCGGCGGCTGGCCGAGAGCCGGGCACCCGGCCATCGCCGAATTCCCGACCTTCTGGGCACGCTGGCGTTCGCCTGCGCGATGGGCGCGCTGGTGCTCGGGGTGGCCAAGGGTCAGGAATGGCACTGGGACAGCGGCCGGGTTATCGGCTGTCTGGCGGCGGCGCTCGTCCTCGGCGCGGTGGTCATCTGGCGCTGTCAGCGGCACCGCTCACCGGTCTTCGATCTTTCCCTGCTGAGGAACCGGACATTCCGCGCCGCCAACGCGATGACGATCATCGGGGCGGCTGGCTTTTACGGCTACACGCTCTCGAACGTCTTGTTCCTCATCGGCGTATGGCGATACCCGATCCTTCAGGCTGGCCTCGCGCTTACAGTCGGCCCGGTTGTCGCGGTGGTGGTCGCGGGGCCAGCGAGCCGGCTGGTGCAGCGCGTCGGCCCCCGTCCCGTTCTCGTCGCGGGAGGCCTGCTCTGGGGCGGGGCGGTGATGTGGTTCGTAGCGCGAGTGGGCACGACGCCCGATTTCGCCGGTGGTTGGCTGCCGGGCATGGTGCTGCTCGGGATAGGCGCGGGCATTACTTTTCCGAACCTCACTGGCACCGCCGTGGCCTCCGCGCCGGGCGGCGGCTTTGCGACGGCGACCGGGATAAATTCGGTCGCACGCCAGGTGGGAGCCGCGATCGGCGTCGCGGTTGTCGTGGCGATCATCGGGACGCCGACGCCCGCCACGGCTTTCGCGCTATTCCGAGATGCCTGGACGTTCGGGGCGGCCTGCCTGTTCGTAGCTGGACTTGGCTGCCTGCTCGTCGGGCACGTCAAGCCGGGCGAGGGCCCGGCGTCGGCGCCGAGCCATACCGCCCCACCCGGCGCCGCGCGGGCAAACCCGGTAAAGACCGAGCCTCAGCGAGCCTTGCGTCCGCCGCGTCCACGGCGCGTGATGGCCCTGGGCGTCGGCGATCCGGCGGACCTTAGCGCGGAATCGGCAGCGCAGTTCCTCGCCCGGACCCCGCTGTTTTCCAGCGTGGATCCTGAGCTCGTTGAGCAACTTGCCGCGAAATCAGCCATCCGCGGCCTGGCCGCGGGGAAATGGCTGTACCGCGAGGGTGACGACGGAGATGAGATGTATATCGTCCGCGCCGGCCGACTTGAGGCCGTCGATGAGGGCGCCGACCGGGTCCTCCGTGAATACCGCCGCGGTGATGCGCTTGGCGAGCTGGCGCTGCTGACCGGCTCGCCGCGATCCGCGTCGGTGCGGGCCGGACGCGCCACCGAGGTCATAGCCGTCGCCCAGGCCGACTTCGCTCAGCTCCTGCACAGCTCACCAGCATTGTCGTCGGCGCTCAACCGATCGCTGAGCCGCCGGCTCCAAGACGTACGTGTATCGGCGGCCACGGCCCGGCCACAGCCGACGACGGTCGCGCTGATCGCGCTCGATGACCGGGTCCCACTGGCGCAGCTCGCCGCCCGGCTGGACGCCGCACTGCAGGCTCACCGGACGGTTGCGGTGCTCAACAGCGCGCAGATGCCAGGCGCAGCGGTGCCAGGTGATCCAGCCGCTCTGTATGGGCCGCTGCTCGACCGGGCGGAGGCTGGCCACGACCTGGTTCTGCTCACCGGCGGATCCGCCCTGGAGCAGCCCTGGACGAAGTTCTGCCTCCAGCAGGCAGACCGGGTCCTGGCGGTGACCGCCGGCGGGCCGGTCTTGCCCACGCTTGGCCATTATCCCGAGCTGCACGGCTGCGACCTGGTTGCGTACGACGTCGCTCCAGGCGCGCTCAGCGGCTGGGCGGACGCGCTCAGCCCGGCCGGATCGCACCTGATCCGGAAGTCAGAGTTCCATGCCGACATCGCCCGCATGGCGCGCCGGCTCACCGGTGCCTCGGTCGGGATTGTGCTGTCCGGCGGCGGTGCGCGGGCGTTCTCACATATCGGCGTGCTCGAAGAGCTGACGCTCGCGGGGGTGACTATCGACCGCATCGTCGGCGTCAGTATGGGCGCCGTGATCGGCGCGCTGTTCGCGATGAACTACGACGCCGAAGAGATAGACGCGATCTGCTTTGAGGAATGGGTGCACCGCCGGCCGCTGCGGGATCTCACCATCCCGCGCCACTCCCTGATCCGCGGCGAGCGCTTCCAGGCAATGCTGCACCGCACATTTGGCGCGCGCCTGATCGAGGAACTGCCGCGCAGTTTCATGAGCGGCAGCACCGAGCTCCGCAGCGGGCGTCTGGAGATCACGCGGCACGGGCCGCTGTGGGAGGCGGTCGGATTCAGCATCAACCTGCCGGTGGTAGCCCCCCCGCAGGTCCGCGGTCGCAAGCTGTTCATCGACGGTTCACTGGTGGACAACCTGCCGGTGAAGGCGATGGCAGACATGGCAGAAGGCCCCATCATCGCGGTCGACGTCAAGGCCGCACCCGGTCGCCAGCAGGGCGGCCTGGCCAAGGCAGGCGCTCGAAACCAGCGGCCGCCCCAGCCGCCAGGCCTCGGTGAGACGCTCACACGGCTGCTGTTGCTCGGCAGCGAGAACACCTCTCAGTCGGCCCGGCGCCACGCCGACCTGGTGATCAGGCCGAGCGCGGCCGGCATCGGCCTGCTCGAGTTCGATCAGCTGGACGCGGCCCGCGCGGCCGGCCGCGCGGCGGCCCGCGAGGCACTCGAGCGCGCGCCAATCAGCCTCGTCGCCTGACCTAGCGCACCCGTTAGCTCGATATCACTGTCTCTCACCACACCGAGCACCGAGAGGAAACCACGATGCCTAAAGCCGTCATTGGGGCCCGCCAGCCCGAAGCTGCCCAATCCGATGCTGCCCAGTCCGGCGCAGACCGGATCTACCGGAGCCTGTTCGAATCATTCAATCCGGACAAGAATGGCCGGATCTCCCCGCTGGAGGTCCTCACCCGGCTGGAGCGCTCCGGGCTGCGCACCGATGATCCGCGCATCGCCGAAGCACTGGCCGGCCTTACTGGCGCAGACGGGTCGCGCCAGCTCAGCTTCGCGCAGTTCAAGGCCCTCGCCCAGCACAACAGCAGCCTGATAAGGCGCGCGGTCGAAGGCAACCTGGCAGTGCCTGACTTCACCGCGCTGAGCGCCGACATCACCCGGATGTACGGCGAGCTCCTGTCGGTCAGGTCCGGCTCGGTAGCCGATTACATTCCTCAGCTCAAGCGGGTCGACCCCGATCAGCTGGCGATCTCGTTGTGCACGGTGGACGGGCAGCGGTTCTCTATCGGCGACGCAGCCACGGCGTTCTGCCTGCAGTCGGTGTCCAAGACCGTGAGCTACTGCCTCTCGCTGGATGAGCACGGCGCCGAGGCGGTGCACCGGCACGTGGGCCGCGAGCCGTCCGGGCAGTCGTTTAACGAGCTCGCGCTGAACCCTAAGGGCCTGCCGCACAACCCCATGGTCAACGCAGGGGCAATCATGACCACCTCGCTGATCCGGCCGGACCACGACATTGCCGACAGGTTCGACTTGGTGGCCGCGACCTGGCAGCGGCTGGCAGGGGACCGGCGCCCAGGCTTCAACAACGCGGTCTACTTGTCCGAGCGGCAGACCGCGGACCGGAATTTCGCCCTCGGGTACTCGATGCGCGAGAATGGTGCGTTCCGCGATGGCACCGATCTGCAGCAGACCCTTGAGTTCTACTTCCAGAGCTGCTCGATCGAGGTGGACGCGCAGATGCTGGCCGTCGCGGCGGCCTCGCTGGCCAACGCGGGCGTCTGCCCGCTGACGGACGACCCGGTC
>WQWK01000121.1 GCA_009785395.1 Conexibacteraceae bacterium | reverse complement strand
GCCTCGACGTAAAAGGACCCGGCGAACGGGTCGACGGTGTCCGCGACGCCGGACTCATAGGCGAGGATCTGCTGGGTGCGGACCGCGACCTTTGCGGCCCGCTCGGTCGGCAGCGCGAGCGCCTCATCGAACCCGTTGGTGTGCAGCGACTGGGTGCCGCCGCAGACCGCCGCGAACCCCTGCAGCGCGACCCGCACGATGTTGTTCTCGGGCTGCTGCGCGGTCAGCGTGACGCCGCCGGTCTGGGTGTGGAAGCGCAGCTTCAGCGAGCGCTCGTCCTTGGCCCCGAAGCGCTCGCGCATGATCCGCGCCCACATCCGCCGCGCCGCGCGGAACTTCGCGACCTCCTGGAAGACGTTGTTGTGGCCGTTGAAGAAGAACGCCAGCCGCGGCGCGAACTCATCGACCGCGAGGCCCGCGTCGATCGCGGCCTGCACGTACGCGATCCCGTTGGCCAGCGTGAAGGCGACCTCCTGCACGGCCGAGGCGCCCTTCTCGCGGAAGTGGTAGCCGGAGATCGAGATCGTGTTCCAGCGGGGAATGTTCTGGCGGCAGTAGGCGAACAGGTCGGTCGTCAGCCGGATCGCGCCCTCGGGCGGGTAGATGTAGTTGCCGCGCGCGATGTACTCCTTGAGCACGTCGTTCTGCACCGTCCCGCGCAGCTGCGCGGCCGGGACGCCCTGCTCCTCGCCGACCAGCTCGTACAGCAGCAGCAGCACCGCCGCGGGGGCGTTGATCGTCATCGAGGTCGACACCTCGCCCAGCGGGATCCCGTCGAAGGCCGTGCGCATGTCCGCGATCGAGTCGATCGCGACCCCGGTGCGCCCGACCTCACCGAGGCAGCGCGGATCATCGGAGTCGAGCCCGAGCTGGGTGGGCAGGTCAAACGCCATCGACAGGCCGGTCGTCCCCTGCTTGAGCAGATAGTGGTAGCGCTTGTTGGACTCGCTGGCGCTCGCGTAGCCCGCGTACTGGCGGATCGTCCACAGCTGCGAGCGGTACATCTCCGCGTGCACCCCGCGCGTGTACGGATACGCGCCCGGCTCGCCCAGCTCCTGCGCGAGATCGGCGGGCAGGTCCGCCGCGTCGTAGAGCGGCCGGACCTCGATCCCCGAGTCCGTGAACCGCCGCGGATCGTCAGGCCCGACGATCGGCGCTATCGACTGCTGCTCCTCGCGCTCGTTCATCGTGGTCCAGCTCAGTCCTCGGGCGCCGGCACGGGCCGCAGGTCGAGCCCCGGGATCCCTTCGAAATCATCGGGGTTGGCGGTATAGAGCGGCATAGCGTTGGCGATCGCGGTCGCTGCGATCAGCGTGTCGTACGCCCGCGCCCTGCGCTTGCTTCCGCCCGCCCGAATCTGCGCGGCGATCGGAGCGAATTCGCGAGCGCAGCGATCGTCGAACGGCAGCAGGTCCAGCTCGGCGGCCAGCTGGAGGTGGCCCTGCCGTGCGACTCGCTCGTCCGTCGTACCAGCAACGAGCGGGCCGACGGCGAGCTCGGCAAGTGTGACTGCCGATATGAACATGCGAGTTGGTAGCTGCTGCGCGTCGAGACCGGCGGACACGATGACGGTGGACGTGTCAAGCACCCCGCGCTCCGCCGCAGCCGCCATCGGCGTCAGACGGTCTGGTCAATGACGGCATCGATGTCCGCGCGCAGCTTGCGCGGATCCACAGGCGGCAGCTGGCGGGCACGCTCGATGAACTCGGCCGTCGTCAGCGGCGGGCGTGCAAGCGGACGCAGCTCCGCAACCGGCCTGCCATGCGACGTGACCGTGAGCGTCTCTCCGCCCTCGACGCGGGCGAGCACCTCACCGCCGTGGTTACGCAGATCACGAACCGAGACTGTCGCGCTCATGTCTCACAGCGTATCACGTTTGTGTGCGGGCGGGCTCTGGCAATGTGACGGGAAGGAAACCCACCGCCAGGGTGGGTTTCCTTCCCGTCACCGCGGCTACAGCACCTTGGAGAGGAACGCGCGGGTGCGCTCGTGCTTGGGCGCGCCGAGCACGTCGGCGGGCCGGCCCGACTCGACCACGACGCCGCCGTCCATGAACACGACGGTGTCGGCGACCTCGCGGGCGAAGCCGACCTCGTGCGTGACGACGATCATCGTCATGCCGCTCTTGGCGAGGTCACGCATCACGTCGAGCACCTCGCCGACAAGCTCGGGATCGAGCGCCGAGGTCGGCTCGTCGAACAGCATCAGCTTCGGGTCCATCGCCAGCGCGCGGGCGATCGCGACGCGCTGCTGCTGCCCGCCCGAGAGCGCGACCGGGTGCGAGTTGTACTTGTCGCTGAGGCCGACGCGGTCCAGCAGCTCACGCGCACGCTGCTCGGCCTCCTGGCGGCTGCGCCCCAGCACCTGGATCGGCGCCAGCGTCACGTTCTGGAGCGCGGTCATGTGCGGGAACAGGTTGAACTGCTGGAAGACCATGCCGATCTGCTGACGCTGCTGCGAGACCTCGCGCTCGTGCAGTTCGTAGAGCTTCCCGTTCGCCTCGCGGTAGCCGACCAGCTCGCCGTCGACCGAGAGCCGCCCGGAGTTGATCTCCTCGAGGTGGTTGATGCAGCGCAGGAAGGTCGACTTGCCGGACCCCGACGGGCCGAGCAGGCACATCACCTCGCCGCGGTTGACGGTGAGCGTGATGCCCTTCAGCACCTCGTTGTGGCCGAAACGCTTGTGGACACCCTCGGCGCTGACCATCGTCTCGCTCATCAGAGATCCCACGGCGGAGCCGAGCCGCGGCCCGCGTTGAACCAAATCCAGCGTTCGCGCATACTCGCCTGCTCGGCGCGCGAGAAGCCCTGACCGACCCGCCTCTCCAGGAAGTACTGCCCGACGTACAGCACGCTCGTCATCGCCAGGTACCAGATGCTGATCACGATCAGGAGCTGGATCGTCTGGTAGTTCTGGGCATAGATCGCGCTGGCCTGGTAGTACAGCTCGCCGAATCCGATCACCGACGCGAGCGACGAGTTCTTGAACATCGAGATGAACTCGTTGCCGGTCGGCGGCAGGATCACGCGCATCGCCTGCGGCAGGATGATCCGGCGCATGATCTGGATCCGGCCCATGCCGAGCGAGGCAGCCGCCTCGGACTGGCCCTCGGGCACGGAGACGATGCCCGCGCGCACGATCTCAGCCATGTAAGCGCCCTCGTTGAAGCCCAGGGCGCACAGCGACGCCACGAAGATGGTGATGATCGCGTTCGCGTCCGGGTGGACGAGCGCCGGCCCGAACGGGATGCCGATGGCGATCACATGGCCCGGGAACAGCGCCGCGATGTTGTACCAGAAGACGATCTGGACGAGCAGCGGCGTTCCGCGGAAGAACCAGATGTAGATCCAGCTGACCGACTTGAGGATCGGATTCGGTGAGAGGCGCATCACCGCCATCACCACTCCGAGGACGATGCCCATGAGCATCGACAGGACGGAGAGGTAGATCGTCGCGATCGCTCCCTTGATGATCAGGGAGTTGAAGAGGTAATGACCTACGGTGCCCCACCCGATCGCCGAGTCGGTGATGGCGAAGCGGACCACCGACGCCACGCACACCAGCACGATGAACGCGACGATCCAGCGAACGGGATGGCGAACCGGGACGGCCTTGATGTCCTCCGGCCGTCCCGATCCTGCCTGAGTTAGCTCCTCGAGATCCATGGTGGAGCTAACTCTGCACTACTTGCGTCTGTTCTGCGGTTACTTGGCGCCGTCGATCTTCACGAACGAGGCGGGCACCTCGATGCTCTGCAGGCCCCACTTCTTGAAGATCTGGGCGTAGGTGCCGTGCTTGACCAGATACTTCATGCCGGCCTCGACCGCGTTGGTCAGGCCGCTGCTCTTGGAAACACCGATGCCGTACGGGGAGACCGCGTAAGCGGTGCCCGTGAGCTTGAACTTGCCGCCGGACTGCTTGACCTGGTAGGAGGCCACGGGCGTGTCGGCGAAGCCGAGCTGTGCGCGGCCGGAGCTGACGGCCAGGTTGGCGAGGTTCTGGTTCGGGAAGGCCGAGACCGTGACCGCCTTCTTGCCCGCCTTGACGCACTTGCCGCTCTGCGTCTTCGCGTCGGCCTGCTCGGTCGTGCCCGTCTCAACGGAGACGGTCATGCCGCAGATGTTCGAGATGCTCTTGATGTTCGTGCCGTGCGAGGCGAGCGTGTAGAACGACTCACCGACGTTGGCGTAGTCAACGAAGTTGACCTGCTTCTCACGCGTTGCGTTGTCGGTGAACGACGACGCGCCGATCGCGTAACGACCGCTGAGCATGCTCGGGATGATGTCGTCGAACGTGACGTTGGCGATCGACACCTTCAGGCCCATGACCTTGCCGAGCGCGTTCATCAGGTCCACGTCCATGCCGGTGATCTTGCCGCCGCTGACGAACTCGTCAGGCGCGTAGCTGGCGTCCGTGGCGACCGTCAGCCCCTTGGCCTTGGCCGACGCCGGCACGAGCTTCGCGACCGAGGAAACGGCCCCCGTGGACGCCATTGCCGGCGCGCTGGCAAAGCCAGCCAGCGCGACGGATGCACCCGCCAGAGCGAGCGCCCTTCCAATCATTGTGCGACTTCCCATCAGATTCCTCCACAAATAGATGGGCCCGCGCATTGGAGGCGGACCGGCGGAGAGGATAGGTGGGAGCGGACTAACAGGGCGTTAAGAGACGGGGCGCGGGGCGTGGACACTACGATTGCCGCATGCGGGTCCAGATACGCCTGTTCGCGGCCCTGCGGGAGCGCGCCGGCACCGATCTGCTGACGCTGGAGCTGCCCGACGGGGCGCGCGTCGCGGACGCTCTGAGCGAGCTGGACTGGCTGACGGGCGACCTGCGCACGGTGCTCGCCGTCAACCGGGACTACGCCACGGACGTGACGCCGCTGCACCCGGACGACGAGCTGGCGCTGATCCCGCCCGTCTCGGGCGGGGCCGCACCGGCGCAGGGCGACGCCGCCGTGCACGTCGCGATCAGCTCCGAGCCGCTGTCGTCTGACGCCGTCACCGCGCGTGTCTCCGATCCCCATGCCGGGGCGGTCGTGACCTTCCAGGGCGTCACGCGCGAGGTCCCGGCGCTCGAGTACGAGGCCTACGTGGAGATGGCCGCCGCCAAGATCGGGGAGATCGCCACCGCGGCCGCGGACCGGCACGGGCTCTGCGCAGTCGCCGTCGAACACCGGATCGGTACCGTGCCGCTGTCCGAGCCCTCGGTCGTGATCGCGGTCTCAGCGCCGCACCGGGCCGAGGCCTTCGCGGGCGCGCGCGAGGTCATCGACGCGCTCAAGGAGCAGGTGCCGATCTGGAAGCGTGAAGAGGGCGAGTGGCTCGGCGGGCATCCGGTCGGGGAGTAGGCCTGAATCCAGGCTCGACCGTGCTCCGCGCCGGGTTCACGGCGACCTGAGCTGCGACCTTGCGCGCGACGATCCCGGCGTCTTCTCCGACCCCGAGCAGCACCGAGGACTTGCGTTTGCGCAGGAAGTGCACTCCGCAGAAGTACAGGCCGGGCACGGCGGTGCTCGCGCCGTCCTGGTGGATCGGGAAGCCGAGCTCGTCGAACGTGTCCAGGTGAACCCAGCTTGCGTAGTCGGGTCGGAAGCCCGAGGCGAAGATAACCGTGCCGAATCCCGAGAGGTCGACCGAGTCGGGCGCTCGTGGGTCAAACGGGGCTGGTTCTGGCATGTCCGGGGTGGCGATTCCACGTGCCGAGCAGAGCTTGGCGATCTTCTCGCGCGTCTCGTTGTAACGGGCATCACCGAACGCCACCGACGCCGCCAGATCAGATGCGAAGTGGGCACGGCCGTCCTCGACCCCAAGAAAGCGGCCGAGCAACGTGACGCCGAGCCGCTGCAGAGTGCGGTAGTGGAGGTCGTGGCCGCCGCCACGACCCGATGACTGGGGGTTTGAGACCAGGCGGGCCGACGGGGAGTTACACGACGAGGACGGCGAGGGCGGAGCCGGCAGTTCAGCAAGGGTCTCCTCGAACGCTCCGGTCTGGACCGCCCAATCGACCATGTCCCGGTCGCCGATACGGCGAGGAGACCAGGGTGCCCGTCCGCAGGCGATGAACACGTCTCGGCCGGCTTCGTGGAGCTCCTCTGCGAGCTGGCAGCCCGTTTGGCCGCTGCCGACCACCAGCACCTTCCCGGGCGGCAGCGCGGCCGGATTTCTGTAGCTGTCGGCATCGATCTGAAAGATGCCGGCCGGCAGCGTCCTCGCCGCCGGCGGCCGGTGTGGGCGCTGAAAGGCGCCGGTCGCCAGCACGACGCTCTCGGCGAGCAGCACGCCGTCAGCGGTCCGTACCGCAAACCCTCCTTGATCG
>WQWK01000120.1 GCA_009785395.1 Conexibacteraceae bacterium | reverse complement strand
GCCGTCGAGCAGGGGGTCCCGAGCGCCGTGATCGTCGACGGGCGCGTGCCGCACTCGCTGCTGCTCGAGCTGTTCACCGACGCGGGCCAGGGCACGATGATCGTGCCCGACCACGCTGACCCGCCGGAGGCGGGCGCATGAGCCTCGCGGAATTGCAGGCGCTCGAGCGCGAGTACGCGATTCCGACGTACGTCCGCAACCCTGTGCAGTTCGTGCGCGGCCAGGGCGTGAGCCTCTGGGACGACGCGGGCGTCGAGTACCTCGACTTCCTGGCCGGCATCTCGGTGCTGAACGTCGGACACTGCCATCCGCGCGTGGTCGCGGCGGTTCAGGAGCAGGCGGCGAAGCTCACGCACGTCTCGAACCTCTATTACACCGAACAGGCGATGCGCCTGTCGGAGGCGCTCGCCCACAGCTCGCTCGGCGGCAAGGTGTTCCTCTGCAACTCCGGCGCCGAGGCCAATGAGGCGGCGCTCAAGCTCGCCCGCCGCCACCGGCCGGGGGGCGAGATCGTCGTCCTGCGCGACGCCTTCCACGGTCGCACGTACGGTGCGCTGTCGGCCACGCCGCAGGAGGCCAAGCAGGCGCCGTTCGCGCCGCTCGTGCCCGGGTTCTTCGTGTGCGAGAAGGAGCCCGAGGCGGTGAGCTACGCCGTCGGCCCGCAGACGGCGGCTGTGCTGCTGGAGCCGATTCAGGGCGAGAGCGGCGTGCTGCCGCTCTCGCGGGAGCTGCTGCAGGCCGCGCGCGATGCGTGTGACCGCGAGGGCGCGGTGCTGATCTTCGACGAGATCCAGACGGGCATGGGGCGCACCGGCACGCTCTGGGCCTATGAGCAGACCGGCGTGGTGCCCGACGCCCTGACGAGCGCCAAGTCGCTCGGCGGCGGGCTGCCGATCGGCGCGCTGGTGACCGGGAAAAAGCTCGCCGACACGCTGCGGCCCGGGGAGCACGGCTCGACCTTCGCCGGCGGGCCGGTGGCCTGTGCGGCGGCGCTCGTCGCTCTGGAGATCTGCTCCGAGCCGGAGCTGCTCGCACACGTCGTGGCGATGGGCGAGCGCTTCGCGGCCGCGCTCGCCGAGCTTCCGTTCGTCGTGTCGGTGCGCGGCCGCGGGCTGCTGGTCGGGGCTGAGCTGGCGCCGGACGTCTCGGCGATCGAACTCGCGCGCCGCGCGCTGCTCGAGCAGCGGCTGGTGGTCAACGCCACCGGACCGGGGAGCCTGCGGATGGAGCCGCCGCTGATCGTCACGGAGGCCCAGATCGACGAGGCGGTCGCACGCCTCGCACGACTGGCGCCGTGAGCCTGGTGATCGTTAGGCTGACGCCGTGAGCGATCGCGGCGACCTGCTGAGCACCACCAGCCCCTTCGAAGCCGCGCGGACGGCGCTCGCGCAGGCGTACACCGTCGAGCAGGCGCCCGATGGGGATCTGGTCATCCGCGACGGCCTCGAGAAGATCGTCTCCCGGCTGTCGGTGCAGGCGGCGCCCGGGCTCGGCTGGTGGGTGAAGTTGCGGCCGCTGCGGGGCTACGAGGGCGACGGCGAGCGGATCGAGTGGCTGCTCACGCAACAGGCGTTCACACCGGCTGAGGAGTGGTCGAGCATCAGGGTGCCGATGCGGGCCGGCGAGCGCGCCGATGTCGTCGTCGCGCGCGTGCTGCTGAGGCTGCGCGAGGTCCAGGACCAGAACCTGGCGGGCACGCTCTCCGGGGACGACATCGAGTACCTGCACGATTACCGCGTCTCGATTCGCCGTACGCGCTCGGTTCTGCGCGAGATGAAGCGCGTGTTCACGCCGGCGGACCTCGAGCGGGTGCGGGCCTCGTTCAAGTGGCTCCAGGACCAGACCAGTGCGACCCGCGACCTCGACGTGTACCTCCACGAGTTCGACGAGCTGCGGGCGCTGGCGCCGGAGGCGATGCGCGCCGACCTGGACCCGCTGCGAGAGCTGTTGAGCGCCCGGCGGCAGCGGGCGCGCGCCTACATGGAGCAGGCGCTCGGCAGCGAGCGGGCGCGAACGCTGCATGCCGAGTGGGGCGAGATCCTGCAGGTGCTGGTGCTGGAGGACGAGACTGAGCGGCCCGACGCGCCGCGGACGATCGCAGAGGTGGCGTCCGCGCGGATCCTGAAGGTGCACCGCCGGATGGTGAAGATGGGACGCGCGATCACGACCGATTCGCGTCCCGAGCAGTACCACGAGCTGCGCAAGAAGGGCAAGGAGCTGCGCTACCTGCTCGAGCTGTTCGCGGCGCCGCTGTTCGACCCCGAGGTGGTGCGGCCGATGATCCGGGCGCTGAAGGGCCTGCAGGACGTGCTCGGGCGCCACCAGGACCGGGAGGTGCAGACGGAGATGCTCCGGGAGATAGGCGTCGAGCTGGTTGGCGGAGTGGGTGGGACCGAATCAGCGCACGCGCTGATGGCGATCGGTGCGCTGATCGTGCGGCTCGAGGCCGACGCGGCGACCGCGCGCGGCCAGTTCGCTGCGAGCTTCGAGGAGTTCGCGTCCGAGGCACAGTGCAAGCTCGTGGCTGAAGCTTTCAGCTGAGAGGCGGGCATGGCCAAACCGAAGCGCGACACGAAGGTCATCGCGACCTACAACATCAAGGGCGGCGTGGGGAAGACGTCGGCGAGCGTGAACCTCGCGTATCTGGCGGCAAGGGGCGGCCACCCGACGCTGCTCTGGGACCTCGACCCGCAGGCCGCGAGCACCTATCTGTTCCGCGTGCGCCCGAAGGTCAAGGGCGGAGGTCGCCGGCTGCTGCGAAAGCGCAACCACGCCGGCGACCAGATCAAGGCGACCGATCACGAGAACCTGGAGCTGCTGCCGGCCGACTTCTCCTACCGGCATCTGGACCTCGCGCTCGACCAGTTCAAGCGGCCCGCTTCACGCCTAGGCAAGGTGCTGGCGCCGCTGCGCGATGACTACGACTACATCTTCCTCGACTGTCCGCCGAGCATCTCGCTCGTCTCGGAGGCGGTCTTTGAGGCCTCGGACGCGCTGCTCGTCCCGGTGATCCCGGCGACGCTCTCCTCACGCGCCTACGAGCAGCTCGAGGAGCTGGCCCGCCGCGGCAAGGTCGGACGCCAGGGCAAGACCGCGATCCTCGCCTTCTTCTCGATGGCCGACGTCACCAGGCCGCTGCACCTGCAGACGATGGAGCGGCTGCGCAAGATCGAGGACGTCACGGTGCTCGGCGCCGCGATCCCGAATGCCAACGAGGTCGAGATGATGGGGGAGGAGCGCAACCCGGTGGCGGTGTTCGCGCCCGAGTCTCCCGCGGCCGTCGCCTATGCGGCGCTGTGGACCGAGATCGAGCGGCGGCTGCGTCCCGAGCCCGCCCCCGAGCCCGAGCCCGCCGTGGCGCGGTAGCTTTTCCCGCCGTGGCGCAGTAGCTTTCCCGCCATGCCAGAGGGACAGGGAAAGGAACAGAGCGGGCTCGCGTGGCTTCTGCCGTACGCGGTGGTCCTGGGGATGGTGTTGATCCTGATCCTGGCCGTCACCACGCCGATCTACGTGACGCTGGTGGTGCTGGCGCTGCTGCTCGCGCCGGTGGTCCGCTGGCGCTACCGGCAGGTGCGCCGAGAGGAAAATGAGGGCGTGTACGTGTCTGACCGCTGGCGCAACGCCGAGTTGTTCCCGTGGTTGAACAGCAGGCGCCGACGCTAGCGGGCGCCGCTGGCCAGCGCCGCTAGCGGTCGCTGAGCCGGGCGGCGCTCAGCTCCGGCGCGATCGCCGCGTCGCTGCCGGCGAGGATCGCCTCGGCCAGCAGGCGCCCTGAGGCCAGGCCGAGCGACATGCCACGGCCACCGTGGCCCGTGGCGACCCACAGGCGGTCCTGGCCGGGGACACGGCCGAGGATCGGGCGGTTGTCGAAGGACTTGGGCCGCGCACAGACCAATGTGTCCTGGACCCGCGCCTTCTCAATCGACGGAACGTAGCGAGTTCCTTGATTGAGGAGGCGACGCGACCACGCACTTCCGTCCGGCTCGTTTCCTTGCAGCAGGGTGGAGCCGACAGCGAGGTAGCTGGGCGAATCGAGCAGCGTGAACGGGGACTCGTTCTCGATCTTGCCGCTGGTGAGGCCGCGGGTGACGGTGCCCTCGATGATCGGGTGGCGCGGGCGCCGGGGCAGCTCGATCGAGACGATCACGCCCCACAGCGGTGTCACGGCGTCAGGCCCGATGAACCCGGCGAGGACCTCACCGCTCATCGCGCCCGCGGCGACCACGACCTCGCGCCCCGAGGCGCGCAGGCGGCCGAGCGCGACCGGCTCGCCGAGCACGAACTCGACGCCCGCCCGCCGGGCCCGTTCCGCAACCGCCTCCGTCGCCTCGAGCGGGCGGATCGGATAGCCGGTCTCGAGCAGGCAGCCCCACAGGCCTGGGCCGAGCAGCGGCTCCTGCGTCCGCGCATCCTCGGGCGTCAGCAGCTGCGGCGCGAGCTCCGGGAACTGCGAGTAGTGCGCCAGCAGCGCGCGGGCCTCGTCCTGGCTCTCCGCGATCAGCAGCGTGCCGACCGGCGCGGCCGGCATCGCGGCGCCCAGGGCCTCGCGCAGCAACGTGACCGTCTCCTCGAACAGCGGGACGGTCGGCACGTCATAGGTGTGCTCGATCAGGCCGTTGTTGCGGCCGGACGCTCCCGCGGCGATACCGGAGGGATCGAGCACCGTGACCGAAGCGCCCGCGGACGCGAGGAAGTATGCGGTCGCGCAGCCCACGATTCCAGCCCCGATGATCGTTACGTCCCTGCCCATCGACCGGCGAGACTACCGAGGCCCCTAATCTAAAGCCCGTGTCGACCACACCTCAGGCCACCTTCGACCCGGCGGCGATCCGCG
This sequence comes from Conexibacteraceae bacterium, assembly GCA_009785395.1. The sequence continues at coordinate 1,679 of WQWK01000120.1, read as the reverse complement.
CCTTCCAGTTCACCTACAACCGCCTACTGCCCGACGGAACCGTCCTGCTCGGATACGCCCTCGACGACATCGAGTTCGAGGAGACGTTCAAGCTGCCGGTCCCGCTCGCGCGGCCGGAGGCCGTGCAGGGTCTGCTCGATCTGCTGCACTGGGTCGCCGGCGTCAGCTACTACAAGGCCGCGATTCCGCAGCACCTGGTCTGCGAGACCGGTGCGCCGCCGCAGGCCACCGGCCAGTTGCTGGCGGCGCTGTACTCCGAGGGGCTGGGGGAGTTCGCGGTCGTCAACGGGCTCGATCGCCTTCCGCACCCCCAGTTCCCGCGCGGCGACGATGTTCCCGCCGCCGGCCCAAGGTCCGAGCCGGAGCGCATCCTCGTGCCCGTCGGCGGGGGCAAGGACTCGTGCGTGGCGATCGAGGTCGCTCGCCGCAGCGGGCTCCACACCGAGCTGTTCTCGGTCGGCGACGCCGGCCCGATCCGCGCGACCGCCGAGCTCGCGGGCCTGCCACGGCACACCGTGACACGCCGGATCGACCCGCGCCTGCTCCAGCTCAACACCCAAGGTGCGCTCAACGGCCACGTCCCGATCACCGCGATCGTCAGCTGTGTCGCGCTGCTGACCGCCGCGACCCAGGGCTTCGACACCGTCGCGCTCGCCAACGAGCGCAGCGCCTCGGCGGGCAACTTCGTCTGGAACGGAGCCGAGGTCAACCATCAGTTCTCCAAGAGCCGCCGCGCCGAGCGCCTGCTCGCCGGCGCCGTCGCCGAGATCGACGGCGCGCCCCGGATCTTTTCGATCCTGCGGCCCGCCTCCGAGCTGAACATCGCGCGCGCCTTCGCGAAGATGACGCGGTATCACCCGGCCTTCACGAGCTGCAACCGCGTGTTCCAGATTGACCCGGCGCAGCGCCTGGGCTCGTGGTGCGGCGACTGCGACAAGTGCCGCTTCGTGTTCCTGATCCTGGCCCCGTTCCTGGAGCCCGCGCAGCTCACCGCGATCTTCGGCAGGGATCTGCTCGACGACCCGGCCCAGTACGACGGCTTCGCGCTGCTCACCGCGACCGGCGGCGAGAAGCCGTTCGAGTGCGTGGGCGAGGTCGAAGAATGCCTGGCGGCGATCCGTCTGCTGAGCGAGCGCCCGGAATGGAGCAGGCACCCGGTCGTGCAGCGCCTCGCCGCCGAGGTGCTGGCCGCCCGCCCGGTGAGCGACGCCGAGATCGATGCGCAGTTCGCCCTCAGCGACGACCACGACATCCCGGACGCGCTGATCGGCTCGGTACGTGAAGTTCTCGGAGCTTGACGGCAGACGGATCGCGCTCTGGGGACTGGGGCGCGAGACGAACGCCCTGCGCGAGCAGCTCGCGCGGCGGCTGCCGGGCGCGCAGATCAGCGCGGTGATCGATGACGACACGCCCGAACCCGAGGCACGGGCCGCGATCGCGCAGGCGGACGTGCTCGTGCGCTCGCCCGGCGTCTCGCTCTACAAGCCGCTGATCCAGGAGACGATCGCCGCCGGCAAGCCCGTGACGACGGCCACCGGGCTCTGGTTCGCGCAGCACGGCGGCCGTCACGTGATCGGCGTGACCGGCACCAAGGGCAAGAGCACGACCGCGACGATCATCGCGCACCTGCTCAGCCAGGTCACGCCCACCGAGCTCGCGGGCAACATCGGACGCCCGGT
>WQWK01000119.1 GCA_009785395.1 Conexibacteraceae bacterium | reverse complement strand
TCGCGATGCTGTTCGACCTTCAGCTGCCACATCGGCGCCGCGGCGAGGCTTGCGTTCGGCCCCGCCAGCCCGCCCAGGAGCAGGGCCAGCACACGCTCTCGCTCCGGCTCGGGGAGCGTTTGGAGCGCCTTGAGCAGGAGCAGTACGGACTCCTCTTTTTCGCGATTTTCAGGCGATATCTCGGCGATATCGTGGACGATACCGCACCAAAATCGCGTTTGGAAGGTCGGTGCACCAGCAGAGGCTTGACACGCTGGTCGTGGCCCGGCTGCGCTCCCCGGTGGCACCGCCCGCGAATAGACTCAGCTCCATGGCCGAGGCGCTCGATCAAACTCAGCAGGAAGGGCCGCAGCCTGGCGGCGATGAGTCCGAGGTCGAGCCGCGCGCCGAGGTCGAGCCCGATGCCGGGCACGAGCCTGAGCACGAGCTCGAGCCGGAGGTCGCAGCGCGGCGCGATGCCGCTCTGGCACAGATCCGCAAGTTCGGCGACCCGGTCCTGAAGACGAAGGCTCGCCGGGTCGAGCGCTTCGATGAGGCGCTGCGCGACGAGGCCCGGCACATGGGGATGCTGATGGACGATGCCCTGGGCATCGGCCTCGCGGCGACGCAGGTCGGCGTCCTGCACAGGCTGCTCGTGTACCGCGTCCAATCGGGGGCGCCGCTGGCGGCGCTCGCCAACCCGATGATCGAGTGGAGCTCGCGGGATGAGGAGATCGCCGAGGAGGGCTGCCTCAGCCTGCCGCTCGTGCACACCGAGGTGGAGCGTCCCGTGCACGTCCGCGTGCGCGCGCAGGACGAGTACGGGGAGCCGATCGTGATCGAGGCGTCGGGACTCGAGGCCCGCGTGATCCAGCACGAGATGGACCACCTCGACGGCATCCTGATCCTCGACCGGACCCCGCGCGACCAGCGCAAGGTGGCGATGCGGACCCTGCGCGACTGGCAGGAGCAGCAGCGGTCCCGGTGAGAACCGTCTATCTCGGCACCAGCGCGTTCGCCGGCGCGGTGCTGCGCCGCCTGCATGACTCGCCGCACCGGCCGGCGCTCGTCGTCAGCCGCCCGGACAGTCCGCAGGGGCGGGGACGCAAGCTGACGCCGCCGCCGGCGGTCGTCGTCGCGCGTGAACTCGGGCTCGACGTGTACCAGCCCGGAAGGCTCAACTCGGAGGAGGCGATCGCAGGGGTCGCGGCGGTGCAGCCGCAGGCGCTGATCGTCTGTGCCTACGGCGCGCTGATCAAGGAGCCGCTGCTCTCGCAGTACCCGATCCTCAACGTGCACCCGTCGCTGCTGCCGCGGTGGCGCGGCGCCGCGCCGATCGAACGGGCGATCCTCGCCGGCGACGCCGAGACCGGCGTCTCGATCATGCGCCTCACCGCCGGGCTCGACAGCGGTCCGGTCTGCCTGCAGGAGCGTGCTGCGATCGCCGACGACGACGACTATGGCTCGCTCGCGGCCAAGCTCGAGCGACTTGGAGGCGAACTGCTCGTCAGGGCGCTCGACGAACAGCCGCCGTGCGCCGAGCAGCCGGAGCGGGGCGTCACCTATGCCGAGAAGCTCACGGCCGAGGATCGCCGCCTCGATCCCGCCGAGCCGGCGGCGGCACGGGCGCTGCGCGTGCGCGCGCTCAGCCCACACATCGGCGCCTACCTCGAGCAGCCGGACGGGAGCAGACTGGGCGTGTGGGAGGCTCGGGTCCGGGACGACAAACTCGAGCTGCTGACCGTACAGCCGCCGGGCAAACGCCGGATGGCGTGGGCCGACTATCAGCGCGGGCTGAAGCGGTGAGGTGCGCGCGGTGAGCGTGGCGCCCGCGCGCCGCGCCGCCTACACGGTGGTGCGGCGCGTGTTCGAGCAGGGCGCGTACGCCGACCGGGCGCTGCACTCCGCCGCGGACGGGCTCAGCCAGCGTGACCGCGCGCTGGCAACCCAGATCGCGTATGGCACCGTGCAGCGCAAACGCACGCTCGACCACCTGCTCGAGGACTTCGTCTCACGCCCGCTCGGCAAGCTCGATCCGGCGGTGCTCGCGGCGCTGCGGCTGGGGATGTTCCAGATCCTGTTCCTGGGCGGCGTGACCGATTACGCGGCCGTCAACGAGAGCGTCGAGCTGGCGAAACAGGAGAGCCGCGGCGGCGCGCAGCTGGTCAACGCCGTGCTGCGCCGCGCCGGCCGTGAGGCGCCGGCCCGCCTCGCCAAGCTCGACGGCAGCACCGCGCGGCGGGCCGCGGTTCTGTACTCGGTGCCCGACTGGCTGGCCGAACTGTGGTGGCGCGAGCTCGGGCCGGAGCAGGCTCGCAAACTGCTCGCGAGCGTCAACGAGCCGGCCGAGACCGCGATCCGGGCGAACATGCTGCGATCCACGCCCGAGCAGGTGAAAGCCGCGCTGCAAGCAAGCAGCGCGGCACGTTCGGCTCCGGAATGGGTCGACCAGGCGGGCCTGCCGGAACTGCCGGAGGTGCTGGTGCTGGACGGCGCGTTCGACGCGTTCGGCTCGGAGCTGTTCAGGCAGGGGGCGCTGATGCCGCAGGCACGCTCCTCGGCGGTGGTCTCGCGGGTGCTGGCGCCCCGGCGCGGGGAGCGGGTGCTCGATCTGTGCGCCGCCCCGGGTGGTAAGACGACGCACCTGGCGGCGCTGATGGGCGGCGACGGAGAGCTGGTCGCGATCGAGGTCAACCCGGGGCGCGCTCGCAGGCTGGCGCAGACCTGCGAGCAGATGGGGGCCGCCAACGCCAGGGTCGTGCAGGCGGACGCGCGCGAGTTCAGCGACCCGCGGCCGTTCGATCGCGTGCTCGTCGATGCCCCGTGCAGCGGGCTCGGCACCCTGCAGGCCCGCCCGGACCTGCGCTGGCAGCCGGGCCGTGGCGAGATTGCGGCGTTCGCGGACCGGCAGGCGCAGCTGCTCCGCGCCGGGGCCGCGCAGCTGAGGGCCGGCGGATCGCTGGTCTATTCGGTCTGCACGATCACGCGCGCGGAGGGCGAGGATCTGGTCGCCGCGTTCGTCGCCGAGCACCCCGGCTTCAGCTGCGAGCGCCACTGGCAGCTGCTGCCCTCGCGCGAGCGCACCGACGGGTTCTTCATCGCGCTCCTGCGGCGGCGGTAGAGCTCTGGCGGGGCGCCGGTGGGCCGACCCCGCACCGGCTCTGTTGGGCCGACCCCGTACAGTTGACAATGTGGATGAGGTGCAGGCAATCCTTGGGCCCGAGTGCCCCAACTGTCATGAACCCTGGTTGCGGCCGAGCGCGTCGCCTGGGCGCTACCGCTGCCTGTACTGCATGAGCCGCTATGAGCTCCAGTCCGTATGCCCCAACTGTGGCGAGCACTCGACGATCGTGCGGATGTCGAGGACCGCGATCGTCATCTGCAACCACTGCCAGGGCAGCATGCTCAAAGTGCTATGACGAGGCCCGGCCGTTGAGCGATCCGCGGCAGCGCCTGCTCGCGCGGGCGGTGGCGCCGTCGATCCTGTCGGCGGACCTTGCCCGGCTCGGCGCGCAGGTGGAGGAGGTCCTCGAGGCGGGGGCCCGCGTGATCCACGTCGATGTGATGGACGGGCACTTCGTGCCGCCGATCACGTTCGGCCCGGGCGTCGTCGAGGCGCTCGCCGGGCAGGCGCACGATGCCGGCGCGATCCTCGACGTGCACCTGATGATCGAGCGCCCCGAGCGCCAGGTGTCCGAGTTCGCGAAGGCGGGGGCCGACAGCATCACCGTCCACGCCGAGGCGACCCCGCACCTGCACTACGCACTGCAGGCGGTGCGCGAGGGTGGCTGCACGGCGGGTGCCGCGATCAACCCGGCGACGCCGGCCGCAGCCCTCGCTGACGCCGCCGCCGACGGCGTGCTGGACCTGGCGCTGTGCATGAGCGTAAATCCCGGCTGGGGCAATCAGAAGCTGATCGAGCACTCGTTCGCGAAGCTGCGCGAGCTGCGCGCGCTGCTCCCGCCCGAGGTCGCGGTCGAGGTCGACGGAGGCGTCAACGCGGCCACCGCCGCGAGCGTTGCCGGCGCCGGCGCCAACCTGCTCGTGGCGGGCTCGGCGGTGTTCGGTGCCGCCGACCCCGGTGCGGCCTTCCAGGAGATCGCCGCGGCCGCATGGCCCGCCGCGTGAGCGGCCCCTGCGCGAGCGGACTTATCCTCAAGCATGGCCGTGATCACGGAAGCCGACGATCGTCACCTCGAGCGCGCGATCGAGCTGGCGGCGCGCGGCGGTGCTCGCGTCAGCCCGAACCCTCAGGTCGGCGCGGTGATCGTGCGCGACGGCGAGGTGATCGCCGAGGGCTTCCATCACGAGGCCGGCGGTCCGCACGCGGAGGTCGAGGCGATCCGTGCTGCCGGCGACCGGGATCTCAGCGGCGCGACGATGTACGTGTCGCTCGAGCCGTGTGCGCACCACGGCCGCACCCCGCCCTGCACCGAGGCGATCCGCGAGGCCGGGATCGGTCGCGTGGTGGTCGCTTCCGACGATCCGTCCGAGCACGCGTCCGGGCGCGGGCTCGGGATCCTGCGTGACGAGGGGATCGAGGTGGCGCTCGCGACCGGAGCGCTCGCTGCCCGCGCGCGGCTGCAGAACCAGGCGTTCCGCAAGCACGCGCGGACCGGCCGTCCCTGGGTGCTGTTCAAGTCGGCGATGTCGCTCGACGGCAAGGTCGCGACCCGCGGGGGCGACTCCAGGTGGATCTCGGGCGTCCGCAGCCGTGAGATCGTGCACGAGTGGCGTGCCGCCAGCGATGCGGTCGCCGTCGGTATCGGCACGGTCCTCGCCGACGATCCGGCCCTGACAGCGCGGGTCGGGGGCTCGGATTCGGCCGTGCTCGCAGGACGCCAACCACGGCGCGTGCTGTTCGACTCGCTGGCTCAGCTGCCGCTGAACGCGCGCCTGCTCGACGGCACCGACACCGCACCGCTGACGGTGGTCGTGTCGCGCGCGGCGCCGCGCGCGACCACCGACGCGCTCGAGACCCGGGGTGTCGACGTGATCATCGCGACCGGCGAGAACGAGCCGGCACGGGTGCGGTCGGCGCTGGATCAGCTCGGCGCGGCGGCCGTTACGTCGATGCTGCTCGAGGGCGGGCCCAAACTCGCGGGGGTCTTCTTCGACGCCGGCGAGATCGACGAGATCCGCCTGTTCATCGCCCCGCTGGTGCTCGGCGGCCGCGGCGCGCGCGATCCGCTGGAGGGCGAGGGCGCCGAGACGATCTCGGAGGCTGTGCGTTCGCTCACGCTTGATTGTGAGCGCGTCGACCCCGACCTGCTCGTGACGGCGCGGATCAGGGAGTGGTGATCTGTTCACAGGACTGGTAGCGGACCTCGGTGAGGTCGTCGCCGTCGAGCACACCGCGGACGGGGTGCGGCTGCGCGTGAGCAGCGCGCTCACGCGCGAGCTCGGCGAGGGCGACTCGATCGCCGTCAACGGCGTCTGTCTGACGGCGACAGCGGTCGACGGCTACGGCTTCAGCGCCGATGTGATGAACGAGACGCTCAGGCTGAGCTCTCTCGCCGGGCTCGCGGCCGGCAGTGCGGTCAACCTGGAGCTGGCGATGCGCGCCACCGACAGGCTCGGCGGACACATGGTCCAGGGCCACGTCGACGGCGTCGGAACCATCCAGGAAATCGAGCCGGACGGGTTCTCACGGCGTGTGACGATCGCGGCGGAGCCGGCGCTGCTGCGTTACATGGTGTACAAGGGCTCGATCACCGTCGACGGCGTTTCATTGACAATTGCAGACCTCGGCGGCCGATCATTTACCGTTTCCCTGATACCCGAGACGCTCGAGCGCACGAATCTGGGCGCCGCCGAGCCAGGCACTACCGTGAATCTGGAGGTTGACGTGCTTGCAAAATACGTCGAGCGACTGATGCCGGGAGGGGCTGAGTGACGACGGTCAAGAGTCCGTTCGCGACCGTCGAGGAGGCGATCGAGGACATCCGTCAGGGGAAGATGGTCGTCGTCTGCGACGACGAGGATCGCGAGAACGAGGGCGACCTGACGATGGCCGCCCAGTTCGTCACCCCCGAGACGATCAACTTCATGGCCAAGGAGGGGCGCGGCCTGATCTGCCTGGCGCTCACCCCCGAGCGCTGTGACGAGCTCGGGCTCAACCTGATGGCGGCCAAGAACGAGTCGTCGTTCGAGACGCCGTTCACGGTTTCGATCGAGGCCCGGACGGGCGTCAGCACCGGGATCTCCGCCGCCGATCGCGCGCGCACGATCCAGGTCGCGATCGATCCGCAGACGAGCCCACGTGAGCTCGTCCAGCCAGGCCATGTGTTCCCGCTCAAGGCCAGGAGCGGTGGCACGCTCGAGCGTGTCGGCCAGACCGAGGCGGCGGTTGACCTCGCGCGCATCGCCGGACTGATCCCGGCCGGGGTGATCTGCGAGGTGATGAACGACGACGGCACGATGGCCCGCGTCCCCGACCTCGTCGGGTACTGCGCGCGGCACGGCCTCAAGATGATCACCGTTGCCGACCTGGTCGCCTATCGGCGGCGCACCGAGAAGCTCGTGGAGCGGGTCGTCGCGACACGGCTGCCGACCGCGCTCGGAGACTTCGTCGCCTTC
>WQWK01000118.1 GCA_009785395.1 Conexibacteraceae bacterium | reverse complement strand
GCGCCGACGGCCACGACCTCGTCCGGGTTGACGCCGCGGTGCGGCTCCTTGCCGGTGAGCTCCTTGACCTTCTCCTGGACGGCCGGCATGCGGGTCATGCCGCCGACCATCACGACGTGGTCGATCTCGCCCGCGCCCTTCTCCTTGGCGTCATCCAGCGCCTGGCGGACCGGCGCGACGGTGCGGTCGATCAGCGCCGCCGTGAGCTCGCCCAGCTTGGCCCGCGTGAGCCGCATGTCAAGGTGCTTGGGCCCGCTCGCGTCGGCGGTGATGAACGGCAGGTTGATCTGCGACTCCTGTGTGGTCGAGAGCTCGATCTTGGCGCGCTCGGCTGCCTCGTAGAGGCGCTGCAGGGCCATCGGGTCGGCCGCCAGGTCGATGCCCTGGGACTTCTTGAACTCGGCCACGAGCCAGTCGACGATCGCCTTGTCGAAGTTGTCGCCGCCGAGGTGGTTGTCGCCGGCGGTGGACTTGACCTCGAAGACGCCGTCACCGATCTCGAGCACCGACACGTCGAAGGTGCCGCCGCCGAGGTCGAAGACGAGGATCGTCTGGTCGGCTTCCTTGTCGAGCCCGTAGGCCAGCGATGCGGCCGTCGGCTCGTTGATGATGCGCTTGACCTCGAGGCCGGCGATCGTGCCGGCGTCCTTGGTGGCCTGGCGCTGGTCGTCGTTGAAATAGGCCGGGACCGTGATCACGGCGCTGTCGACCGTCTCGCCGAGATAGGCCTCGGCGTCGGCCTTGAGCTTGGCGAGGATCATGGCGCTGATCTCCGGCGGCGAGTACTGCTTGTCCTCGACGTCGATGCGCACGTCACCGCCGGGGCCGGCGACGACCTTGTAGGGGACGATCGCCTCCTCGTCGTGGACCTCGGCCTCCTTGCGGCCCATGAAGCGCTTGATCGAGAAGATCGTGTTCTGCGGGTTGGTCACGCCCTGGCGCTTGGCGACGGTGCCGACGAGCCGCTCGCCGCCCTGCGTGAAGGCGACCACGGACGGGGTCGTGCGACCGCCTTCGGCGTTCTCGATCACCGTCGGGTCGCCGCCCTCCAGCACGGCCATACAGCTGTTGGTCGTGCCGAGGTCGATTCCGATTGTCTTACCCATCGTGCGTTCTACTCCTTCGGGTTCGCGAAAATCTAAGCGCGAGCGTAGCAGATTTAGACGGGGCGGCGGCGGCCGGAACGCCGGGCCGTCGCGCGGCCAGCGGGCCGCACGGCGGCGGCCCGCAAATAACGCCACCGTAAGATCCTGCGCTGTTCAGATGGCCGCGGAGGCGTTACTTTTGGCGGATCGCACGCGCACCGGCCGGGGGTGCTCTCCAGGCCACGATCGGGGCGCAGAGGTACGTCAGCTGACTTTGAAGGTCATCCAAGGAGGAAAGTAGTGAAGGGATTTGTTCGGTCATTCGCGGTCGCCGGCGTAGCCGCGCTGGCCGTGGCGGCCACCGGAGTCGCCAGCAGCAGCGCGGCGTCAACCAAGGCCTCGTCGTTCACGCTCGGCATCGTCGCCGATACCGGCGGACTCAACGACCACGGCTTCAACCACCTCGCCTACGAGGGCTCGCTGGAGGCCGTGAAGGCGCTCGGCATCAAGAAGCAGGTTCTGCAGGCCACGTCCAGCGCGGACTACGTGCCGTATCTGACACGCGAGGCCGAGAGCGGCGACAAGCTCGTGGTCGCGGTCGGGTTCGATTTCATTCAGGCGCTCGGCCAGGTCGCCAAGAATTTCCCGCACACCAAGTTCGCGATCATCGACACGCCCGCCTCCGCGATCGCGGGCAAGCCGAAGAACGTCGAGGGCCTCACGTTCGAGTCCCAGCAGTCCGGCTATCTCGTCGGCTATCTCTCAGGCCTGCTGGCGAAGGCCAAGGGCTGGAGCACCGTCTCCAGCGTCGGCGGCCAGGACATCCCCTCGGTCACCAGCTACATCGCCGGCTTCCAGGACGGCGGCAAGGCCGCCGACCCGAGCCTGAAGTTCCTGAACGCGTACTCGAACAACTTCAGTGACCAGACGGCGTGCGAGACGATCGCGAACCAGCAGATCGCGAACGGCAGCAAGATCGTCTTCCAGGTCGCCGGCGGCTGTGGCCTCGGCGCGCTGCAGGCCGCCAAGCAGAAGGGCGTCTACGGCATCGGCGTCGACGCCGATCAGAGCTACCTCGGCAGCTACATCCTGACCTCGGCGCTCAAGAAGGTCGACGTCGCGGTGGAGCAGGCGGCGGCATCGCTGCTGCACGGTCACTTCGACGCCGGCGGGGACCTGGTCTACTCGGTCGCCAACAACGGCACCGGCTACGGCAAGCTCAACGCGGCGGCGAAGCCGTACGCGTCCAAGCTCGCGAAGGTGCTCGCCGAGATCAAGAGCGGGAAGATCAAGAACATCCCGGTCACGGTCAAGTAACGCGGCGAACCTGCCTCAAGGCGCTAAACGCGCAGAAGGAAGTCCGCAGTGACGGATCAGCCCCCGGTTCTCGAACTGAGGCAGATCACCAAGAAGTTCGGCCCGGTCGTCGCCAACGACCGGGTCGACTTCGACCTCCGGGCTGGTGAGGTCCACGCCCTGCTCGGCGAGAACGGAGCAGGCAAATCGACGCTGATGTCGGTCCTGTACGGCCTCTACAGCCCCACCTCGGGGGAGATCCTGGTCGACGGCAGGCCGGCCCGGATCGACTCCGCGGGCGACGCGATCGACCTGGGGATCGGCATGGTGCATCAGCACTTCATGTTCATCCCGGTGATGACCATCGCCGAGAACATCGTGCTCGGCAACGAGCCGGTGAAGGCGGGCCCGCTCGGTCGCCTCGACCGCCGCACCGCACACCAGCGCGTGCGGGAGCTCTCCGACCGTTACGGGCTCGCGGTCGACCCCGGCGCCCGCATCGAGGACGTCAGTGTCGGCATGCAGCAGCGCGTCGAGATCCTGCGCGCGCTTTACCGCAACGCCCGCATCCTCGTGCTCGACGAGCCCACCGCCGTGCTCACGGCCCAGGAGATCACCGAGCTGATGGCGGTGCTGCGACGGTTGAAGGACGACGGGACGGCGATCGTCTTCATCTCCCACAAGCTCGGCGAGGTGCTCGAGATCGCCGACCGCGTGACCGTCCTGCGCCGCGGCCGCTCGATGGGCACGGTGCCGCGCGCCGGCGCAACCCAGCAGTCGCTGGCCCGCATGGTCGTCGGTCGCGACGTGATCTTCCAGGTCGAGAAGGATCCGCACGAGCCCGGCGCGCCGATCCTCACGGTCGAGGACCTGCACGCGCTCGACGACCGCGGCCTCGAGGCCGTGCGGGGCGCCTCGCTTCACGTCCGCGGCGGCGAGATCGTCGCGCTCGCGGGCGTCGACGGCAACGGCCAGTCCGAGCTCGTGCAGGCGATCACCGGCATCCGCCCGGTCGAGGCCGGGCGGGTCGAGGTCGACGGGGCCGACATCACCGGCCGCGGCGTGCGCGCCGCCACCGCCGCGGGCGTCGCCCACATCGCCGAGGACCGCCAGCGGCTCGGCCTCGTGCTCCCCTTCACGCTGGCCGAGAACCTCGGGCTGCGCCGCTACCGCCACGAACCGCTGAGTCGGCGCGGCTGGCTGAACCTCGGCGCCTTCACGGCGCTCGCGCGCCGGTTGCTGGCGGCCTTCGACGTGCGCGGCGGCGCTCCCGGGACGCTCGCCTCGGCGCTCTCGGGCGGCAACCAGCAGAAGCTCTGCATCGCCCGCGAGATCGACTCCGACCCCAAGCTGCTGGTCGCGCACCAGCCGACGCGCGGGCTCGACGTCGGCGCGATCGAGTTCGTCCACAGCCAGCTGATCGCGCAGCGTGACGCCGGCCGGGCGGTGCTGCTGGTCTCGCTCGAGTCCGAGGAGGTCAGGTCCCTGGCGGACAGGATCCTCGTGATCTACGAGGGCCGCATCGCCGCCGAGTTCCCGCCGGACGCCTCCGAGGAGGAGCTGGGCATCGCGATGACAGGCGGCGGCGCGGGAACGGCGAGCGCCGCATGAAGCTGGGGTCCGCACTCGGCCGCGTCGGCCGCAGCGTGCGGGTGCCGCTGACGACGGTCGTGATCGCGTTCGTCGTCGCCGGGCTCGTGATGCTCGCGACCGGGTCGAACCCGATCACGGCCTACCGCGAGATCTTCGACGGGACCGGCCTGAACTGGCTGTTCCCCTGGGTCAGCGGCCCGCAGCGCGCGCTCGCGGCCCAGAACCTCCAGCAGACCCTGGTCTCGACCGCGCCGCTGATCCTCACGGGCCTGTCGGTGGCGTTCGCGTTCCGCGCCGGGCTCTTCAACATCGGCTCCCAGGGCCAGTACACGGTCGGCGCGGTGATCGCCGTGTGGGTTGGAACCTCGTTCAACGGGCTGAACCCGGTGCTCCACATCGTGCTCTCGATCGTCCTGGCGGTGCTGATGGGCGCCGCCTGGGCGGCGATCGCCGGCTGGCTGAAGCCGACCTTCGGCACCCACGAGGTGATCTCGACGATCATGCTCAACTGGATCGCGATCTGGGTCGCGCAGTACCTGTTCCAGGAGCACGGTCCGCTGCAGGGCAAGGGCGCGCTGGGGAACCCCGTCTCCAACACGATCGCCAACAATATGCACCTGCCGGTGATCTGGGGCAACCCGGCCCTGCAGGGCCTCAACGTCGGCATCTTCATCGCGCTCGCCACGGCGGTCGCCTTCTGGGCGATCATGCATCGCTCGACACTCGGCTACGAGGTGCGCGCCGTCGGCCACAACCCCGACGCCGCCCGCGGCGCCGGCATCAGCGTCGCCCGCAACTACGTCGTGACGATGGCGATCTGCGGGGCCTTCGCGGGGCTGGCGGGAGCGATCGACCTGTTCGGCTGGCAGTTCCAGGTCTCGGGGGCCGACATCAGCATCTCCCAGACCGGCTTCCTCGGCATCGCCGTGGCGCTGCTGGGTCGCAACACCGCGATCGGCACGGTGTTTGCGGCGCTGCTGTTCGGCGCGCTGGAGACCGGCACCTCCGCCACCAACCTCAGCATCAGCTCCCTGAACCCGGAGCTCGCTCCGCAGCTGACGCTGGTCATCGAGGGTCTCGTCGTGCTGCTGGTCTCGACCGACCTGATCGCCATCCGGCTGCTCAAGCTGCCCGCCAAGCTCGGGCTCGGCGGCCGCTCGCAGCCCACGCCCGAGCCCGGTGCCGAACCCGGAGCCGAGCTCGTGACCGAGCCCGGCGCCGGGCTGGTGACCGAGTCCGTCCCCCAGATCAGCGAGGAGGGCCTGTGACCCGCGAGGAGGGCCTGTGACCGCCAAGCGCGCCGGGACCGCCGCCGCCGTGCTCGCGGCCGTCGCCTGGATCCTCACGCTGCCGCCGATCATGGCCCGCACGGCGCTGCCGTCGGCCGTGCTCGGCCTGGTGGCGGCGCTGATCGGCGTGCTGGTGCTGCGCAACGCGCAGCACCGGCGGCTGGGCGGCGTGACCGTCCTGGCAGGCCTGGTCGCGATCCCGCTCGCGCTTGCGATGACCAACCAGAGCGCGGCGAACGTGCGCGAGGTCTTCACCTGGTCAGCCGTGATCGCCTCGGGCCTGACGTTCGCCACGCCGCTGATCTTCGCGGCGCTCGGCGGCATCATCTCGGAGCGCAGCGGCGTCGTCAACGTCGGCCTCGAGGGCATGATGCTGATGGGCGCGTACTTCGGCATCTTCGGCGCCGACGTCTGCAACAGCTGGCTGCTGGGGGCGCTGATCGGGATGGCCTCGGGCGGACTCGTCGGCCTCGTCCACGCCTACTTCTCGATCCACCTGCGGGCCAACCAGGTCGTCTCCGGAATCGCCATCAACCTGCTGGCGGTCGGGCTCACCGGCTACTTCTTCATCTCCCACTACGGCAACAACGGCACCCCCGGGACGCTGCCGCAGGTACCGAACCTGACGATCCCGGTGCTCGACCGCATCCCGTTCGTCGACGACGCGATCGGCCGCCAGACGAACCTGCTGACCTGGATCGGGCTGCTGCTGGTGCCGGTGGTCTGGTGGTTCCTGTTCCGCACCCGTGCGGGCCTGCGCCTGCGCGCGATCGGCGAGCAGCCGCTGGCGGCGTCGACCGTCGGGCTCAAGGTCATCGCCACGCGCTACGTCGCGGTCGTCACCTCCGGCGTCCTGGCCGCGCTCGGCGGCGTCTACCTCTCCGACGGGCTGACCGGATCGTTCAACTTCGACATGACCGACGGCCGCGGCTTCATCGCGCTCGCCGCCGTGATCTTCGGCAAGTGGAATCCCGTCGGCGCGCTGGGGGCGACGCTCCTGTTCGGCCTCTCGACCGCGCTCGCGTTCCGCCTGCAGACCTTCTCGACCACGCTCGGCACCCTCTTCCAGGCGCTGCCCTATGTGCTCACGCTGGTCGCCGTTGCGGGCCTGATCGGGCGCTCGCGCCCGCCCGCCGCCTCCGGGATCCCGTACGTTAAGGAGTAGGTTCCCATGTCGGTCGCGCGCCTCTCCATCACCAGCCTGACGGACACGGGCGAGCGTCTCTCCGGCGAGGTCGAGCTGTACCTGCGCACGTACTCGACGCTGCTGCGCTCCAGCGGCGAGACTCGCCTGCGCGTGCTCGAGCCCTCGCACCGCGCGATGCGCT
>WQWK01000117.1 GCA_009785395.1 Conexibacteraceae bacterium | reverse complement strand
TATGTCGGTCCCGACAAGCTGCGCTTCGACTTCACGCACGGCGCGGCGCTCAGCACCGAGGAGTTGCGCGACATCGAGAATCGTGTCAACGAGTGGATTCTGGGCGCCCACCCGGTTCGCGCGCTCACGACCACGCTCGACGAGGCCCGCGCGCTCGGTGCGATGGCGCTGTTCGGCGAGAAGTACGGCGACATTGTGCGCATGGTCGAGGTCGGCGACGGCTCCTTCTCGAGGGAGCTGTGCGGCGGCACGCATGTCCACTCGACCGCGGAGATCGCGCTGCTCGCGATCTTCAGCGAGACCTCGTCCGCGTCCAACGTGCGGCGCATCGAGGCCGTCACCGGCCCGGTGGCCGTCGGCATCGTGCGCGAGCACGGGCATGCGCTCGGCGAGGCGGCCCGCACGCTGCGCGTCACCCCGGACGGCGTACCCGCGGCGGTGACCGAGCTGCGCGAGCGCGTCAGGGAACTGGAGAAGCAGATCAAGCAGGGCGGCAGCGGCACCGACGTCGACGAGGACGCTCTGGTTGCGGCCGCCGTCTCGCTGGACGGCGGCCTTGTCCTCGCGACGGTGGTCGGCGGTGTCTCAGGCCAGGACCTGCTCGACCTCGCGGACCGGCTGAAGGCGAGGCTCGGCGAGTCCGCCGCGGTCGTGCTCGGCGCGGCCGCTGACGGCAAGGTCGACCTGGTGGCGTCGGTCACGCCCGGGCTCGTAGCGCGCGGCGTGAAGGCCGGTGCGATCGTGCGCGAGGCCGCCGCCGAGGTCGGCGGCGGTGGCGGCGGCAAGGACACGGCCGCCCGGGCAGGCGGCCGTGACGTGGAGAAGTTGCCGGATGCGGTCAGGGTGGCGCTGCAGGCAATCGAGGCGGCCCTCGGGTAGCTGGTGTCGCGAGTCACAGGGCGCGGGAGCGGGTAGTACGTGCGCGTGGTCGCACTCGACTATGGAAGTGCTCGCTGCGGCGTGGCCGTCAGCGACCCCACCGGTGTCCTGGCGACGCCGCTCGAGGCCGTGCTGAAGCCTGCCGGCCGCAGCGGCATGGGCGCGATCCTCGCGCTGGTGCGCGAGCTCGAGGCCGAGCGCGTGGTCGTCGGGCTGCCGCTGCGCCTGAGCGGCGGCGACTCCGAGCAGACACGTGAGGCGCGCGAGTTCGCGGCGGTGCTCGAGAAACGGCTCGACGGCGTCCCGGTGGAGCTCTACGACGAGCGGTTCACGACGCTGCTCGCTCAGCGCGACGGTGGTGGCGAGGGCGCCCGCGCGAGCGAGGACTCACGCGCCGCGGCACACCTGCTGGCGAGCTGGTTGGAGCGGCATGCCGGATCGTGAGATCCCAGATCTGAGGTTGCAGGAGCCGCGGCGCTCACGGCCGCCGGGGCGGTCGTCCAGGCGGCCGCCCCGACGGTCACCCCGGGACTCGCGCAGGCTGGTCGTCGTGCGTCGCGTGGTGGCGCTCACCGGCCTGCTGCTCGCTGTCGGCGTGATCTGGTTCCTGTGGTCCCTGTTCCAGCCGTTCGCCGGCTCCGGTCACGGGCGTGTGAATGTGCGGATCCCGCAGGGTGCGAGCACCAGCCAGATCGCTTCGATCCTGGAGCGGGACGGCGTGATCTCGTCGAGCTTCTTCTTCAACCTGCGGGTGACGCTCGACGGCGACCGCGGGAAGCTGCGCGCCGGCTACTACGAGATGCGGCGCGGGATGAGTTACGGGTCGGCCCTGGCGCTGCTGACGACTGAGACGGGGCTGCCGCCGACCGTGAACGTGACGATCATCCCCGGCCGTGCGCGCAGACAGGTGCAGGCTCAGCTCGCGTCCGACGGGATCAGCGGCGACTACCTGCGGGCAACGCTGCGCTCACCGCTGCTGGACCCGACACACTACGGCGCGCCCAAGAGCACACCGTCGCTCGAGGGCTTCCTGTGGCCGGACACCTACTCGTTGAGACGCCCCGCGAAGCTCTCGGACCTGATCGACAAGCAGCTCACCACCTTCAAGCAGGAGTTCGCCAAGGTCAACCTCAGGTACGCGGCGTCCAAGAACCTGACCGCTTACGACGTCCTCAAGATCGCGTCGCTGATCTCCGGTGAGGCGATGCTTCCCAGGGACGTGCCGAAGACGGCCTCCGTGATCTACAACCGCCTGCGGCTCGGAATGGACCTCGGGCTCGACTCGACCGTCGAGTACGCGACCGGCAACTACGGCAACCTGACCGAGCACGACCTGCAGTCGAGCTCCCCCTGGAACACCAGGAATCACACCGGGCTGCCGCCGACGCCGATCAACAGTCCGGACCTGGCCCTGATCCAGGCGGCCGCGCACCCCGCCCACACGGATTACCTGTACTTCGTCAACGAGGTCTGCGGCAACGGCGCACTGCGCTTCACCGCCAGCTATGACCAGTTCCTGAGGTGGTCCGCCGACTGGAACAACGCCGTCACGCGGGCGGCCAAGGACGGCAAGAGCGCGCAGTTCTGCAGGAACGGCAGGCCGTGAACCGGCTCGGCGTGCTCGGCTGGCCGGTCGCGCACAGCCTCTCGCCGGCCATGCAGAACGCCGCGCTGCAGGCGGCCGGGGTCGGTGAGAAGTGGCGCTATCAGCTGCTGCCGGTGCCGCCCGAGCTGTTCGACGAGACGACGCGAGCGCTGCCGGCCGTCGGCTTCCGGGGCGTCAACGTGACGATCCCCCACAAGGCTGCAGCGCTCGCGCTGGCGACCGACGCGAGCGCCACCGCCACCGCAACCGGAGCGGCCAACACGCTGCTCTTCAACCGGGAAGGCGAGATCCGAGCCGACAACACCGACGCCCCGGCGCTGATCGCGGCGCTGCGCCGTCGCATCGAGCCGGCCGGTGCCACGGCACTCGTGCTCGGCGCAGGCGGCAGCGCCCGCGCAGCCGTCTGGGCGCTGCGCGATGCCGGCGCGCGGGATGTCAGGGTCTGGAACCGGACGCCCGAGCGGGCCGCTGCGCTCGCCGCCGAGTTCGGGTCACGGGCGGTCGCGGACCCGGCAACGGCAGCGGACGCCGACATCCTCGTCAATTGCACCTCCGTGGGCCTGCGCGAGGGCGACCGGCTCGAGGCGGTCGCCCTGAGCGGGGAGCAGCTGCGTCATCATCGCGTCGTCGTCGATTTCGTGTACCGGGAGGGCGGCACCGCGCTGACGCACACGGCCGCCGCACAGGGCGTCTCGGTCATCGACGGGCTGGAGCTGCTGGTCGGCCAGGGCGCGCTGGCGTTTGGGCTGTTCACCGGCCTCGAGGCTCCCGTCCAAGCGATGCGCGATGCAGTCGGTCTATCCTCCGCGCGGTGACCAGCGGCAAGACGACCAGCGGCAAGACGACCAGCGGCAAGACGAACTCCGGCAAGGCCGAATACGACCGCAGCGAGTGCACGGCCTGCCGTGGCACCGGCAAGCTGATCTCAGGCTTCGGCGGCACGCCGCACGAGGTGACCTGCCCCTGGTGCGGCGGCGACGGCAAGTTCCACCCAGGCCGCGACGCCCAGACGGGCGAGGCGATCGAGACCGCCGCGGCGGACTAGCCTAGGCAACCCGTGTCCCTGAAGCTGATCACCGCCGGCGAGTCGCATGGCCCCGGACTCACCTGCATCGTCGAGGGGCTGCCGGCCGGGCTGCAGCTCGAGCGCGAGGCGCTCGACCGCGACTTGGCGCGCCGCCAGCTCGGCCACGGCCGCGGCGGCCGCATGAAGATCGAGAGCGACCGCGCTGACGTGACCGCCGGCGTGCGCCACGGCCGCACGCTCGGCGGTCCCGTCGCGATTCAGGTGCACAACCGTGACTACGCCAACTGGGAAGAGCGCATGAACCCGTGGCCGGTCGAGGCACAGACGCCTGAGGTGCACCTGCCGCGCCCGGGTCACGCGGACCTCGTCGGCACGCAGAAGTACGGGCTCACGGACGTGCGCGACATCCTCGAGCGCGCCAGCGCGCGTGAGACCGCGGCGCGTGTCGCCGGCGGCGCGCTCGCCAAGGAGTTCCTGCGCGCGCTGGGCGTCGAGGTCTTCTCGCACGTGCTGCAGATCACATCGGTGAAAGCCCCCCGGCGCGATGACCTGACCGCGGCCGATTTCGCGCACGTCGACGAGTCGCCGGTGCGCTGCCTCGACCCCGAGGCGAGCCGGGCGATGGTCAACGAGATCAACACGCTGCGCAAGCAGAACGAGTCGCTCGGCGGCGTCTTCGAGGTGCGCGCCTTCGGCCTGGTGCCGGGGCTCGGCTCGCACATCTCCTGGGAGGAGCGGCTCGACGGCCGCCTGGCGATGGCGATCCTCTCGATCCAGGCGATGAAGGCGGTCGCGATCGGCGACGGCTACGAGGTGGCGGGGCTGCCGGGCTCGCAGGCCCACGACGAGATCTTCTATGACGCGCAGCGCGGCTATTACCGCGAGACCAACCGCGCGGGCGGGATCGAGGGCGGCATGACCAACGGCGATCCGGTGGTCGTGCGCGGCTCGATGAAACCGCTGCCGACGCTGACGCAGCCGTTGCGGTCGGTCGACATCGAGACCCACGAGCCCGCCCAGGCGCTGCGCGAGCGCACCGACTCGGCGACGATCCCGGCCGCCGGCGTGGTCGGCGAGGCGATGGTCGCGTTTGTGCTCGCCGACGCCTACCGGACCAAGTTCGGCGGCGATCACATTGACGACGTGAAGGCCGCGCTCTCCGCGTACAAGGAGCGGATCGGCTGGCGCCGATGAGTGAGGCCGCCACGCCGAAGGTGGCCCTGATCGGCTTCATGGGCGCCGGCAAATCGACCGCGGCGCGCGCGCTCGGGCCGGGCAGCGCCGACGTCGACGCGGTGATCGAGGCGCGCGAGGGTCGCAGCGTCCAGCAGATCTTCGCGGCTGACGGTGAATCGGCGTTCCGCGCGCTCGAGGAGCGCGTGACGCTGGAGCTGCTCGACGATCCCGGGGTGCGAACGCTTGCGCTGGGCGGCGGTGCAATCCTGTCGGAGCGCATCCGCACGGCGCTCCGGGGCGCCCGTGTGGTGTGGCTGGATATCGACGCGGAGCGGGCCTGGGAGCGGGTCGGAGCGGGCGCAAGCAGCGGCGCGCGCCCGCTCGCGCGAGATCAGGAGAGCTTCAGGGCGCTGCACGCGAGCCGTCAGCCGTTGTACGAGCAGCTGGCCGACGTGATCGTGCCCGCCACCCGCACACGGGCGATCGCCGAGGTGCTGGCGGCCGCCGATGGCCTGGCCCCCGGCGACGCGCGCGTGATCTGGGCGACCACCGCGTCCGGCGATTATCCGGTCTACGTTGGCGGCGGGCTCGTCACCGAGCAGCGCTTCTGGCCGCAGACCGTCGCAGGCCGCCGCGTGGTGATCAGCGACTACAGCGCCGGGCGCCACTACGGCGACCTGTTCGAGCCGGCACTCGCGAGCATCCGCGTGATGCCGGGCGAGCAGTCCAAAACGGTCGCGCACGCGGAGATCATCTGGACCGAAATGGTGCGCGCCGGTGCGACCCGGACCGATGTGGTGGTCGCCCTTGGCGGCGGCGTGATCGGCGACATGGCCGGGTTCTGTGCCGCCACCTACCAGCGCGGCATGCGTGTCGTGCAGGTGCCGACCACGGTTGTCGCCCAGGTCGACTCCGCCTATGGCGGCAAGACCGGTGTCGACCTGGCTGAGGCCAAGAACTACGTCGGCGCCTTTCACCAGCCGGCCGCCGTGATCGCTGACACCGCGACGCTCGCGACACTGCCGCCCGAGGAGGTTGCGGCCGGGTATGCGGAGGTCGTGAAGACGGCGCTGATCACCGGGGGCGCGCTGTGGGAGCGGGTCAGTGCCGGGGCGGCCCCAACCGATCCCGGCGTGATCGCGGGATGCGCACTCGCGAAGCTGCGGATCGTCGCGCAGGACGAGCTCGACACGGGCGTGCGACAGCTGCTCAACCTCGGGCACACCGTCGGCCACGCGATCGAGACCGCCACGGGTTACGCCCGCTACCGCCACGGCGAGGCGGTGGCGCTCGGCCTGCTGGCCGAGCTGCGGCTGTCGGGTGCGGACGCGCTGCGCGGCGAGGTACAGGAACTGCTGGCCGGTGCCGGCCTGCCGGTCACGCTGGACCCGGAGGTCGACGTCGAGCAGGTGATCTTCGCGACCGCACGCGACAAGAAGCGCGTCGGTGAGGGGCCGGTCCCGTTTGTCCTGTGCCCGGCGCCGGGGCGACCGGTCTACGGTCAGGCCGTCGCGCCGGCCGAGCTGCGCGCGGCCATCAGGGAGCTGTACCCGTGACCGGCGAGGCGTGCGCGTGACCGCCGTGCTCCACAACCGCATCGAGGTGATGCACGGCGTCAACCTTGACCAGCTCGGCCGCCGCGACCCGACCCATTACGGCAGCCTCGACCTGGCGGAGCTCGAGACCCGGATCGAGGCCTGGGCGACCGACCTCGGCCTCAGCGTGAGCTTCTTCCAGAGCAACCACGAGGGTGAGTTCGTCGAGCATCTGCACTCGCTTCCCGGCGTGGCCGACGCGGTGGTGCTGAACCCGGGCGCATGGACCCATTACGCCTACGCGCTGCACGACGCACTCGAGCTGACAGGCCTGCCGGCCGTGGAGGTGCACCTCTCGGCCGTCGATCAGCGCGAGCAGTGGCGGCGTGCGTCGG
>WQWK01000116.1 GCA_009785395.1 Conexibacteraceae bacterium | reverse complement strand
CTTGTTCCGGCGCAGATGGTTCAGGCAGCGGTTGCGTGCGATGCGGTAGAGCCAGGGCCGCACGTTGATCGGCCGCTCGTCGGCGAGCATCGCGTTGTAGGAGGCCGTGAGCACGTCCTGGAGCACGTCCTCGGCGTCCTCACGGGAGCCGAGCAGATGGCGGCAGAACGACAGGAGGCGGCTGTTGTAGCGCCCGACCAGCACTTCGAACGCGCTCTGGTTGCCGCGCCGGATGAGCGTGACGAGACGCTCGTCAGACTGCAGTCTGAGGAGTGGCGAGCGGCCATGGAGCCCCGTGCCCCCGGAATATCTGAGCGCTGAAACTTCCATTTCGGCCTCCAGACCCATGGGAACAACCTAGCAATGCAAAAGTTGCGTTTGGGTGTGCGCCAGGTAGCGAAACGCCTGTCGGTCTTGGTGAGATCTACCCGGTTCCAACGGGCCCAAAAGGTAAGATCGACCGCGCAGAACGTACCTGCCCGGGTAGACAAACTGGCAAAGTCGGCGCTCTTAAAAAGCGCTGCCCGCAAGGGCCCTGCGGGTTCGATCCCCGCCCCGGGTATTGCGAGTCCCCCCTTTAGAGAACCCCCTGATTGGTGCTGTCTGTGAGACGCTCAGGCCACGGCGCGATCGGCGGCCTCGACTGGCGGGGTCTCCCCGCGCCCGAGCTGGTGGATCAGCTCCTCCGCGACCGCGCGGCTGCCGCTGATCGTGAGCTCGGCCACGCTCCCGTCGGGCGCGAACGCTGCCACCCAGGCGCGAGTGTTGCCGCTGATCTGCGCGGCAGGCGCGTCGCTCGGCTGCTCGATCACCTGGCTGCCGCCGTCCGCGAGCGTGACGGTCATCGTCAGCGGGCCGCCCTCACGGTGGCCGTCGGTCACCGTGCACTCGACCTCGCCGGTGAGGCCGGGGGCGCTGATCAGGCCCGGCACGAGCCGGAAGATCGCGCCGAGGTCCACACGCTCACCTGAGCGCGGCTGGCTCCAGGCCCAGCGGTAGCCCCAGAGCGCGAGCTCGGCGAGCACCGGCATCAGATCGCGGGCACGCGGCGTCAACTCATAGTCGACGCGCGGCGGCACCTCTCGGTAACGCTTCCTGGTCAGCATTCCGTCGGCGACCATGCGGTTCAGGCGTGAGCGCAACTGCTCCGTCGAGATTCCCGGGAGCACGCGCTGCAACTCAACAAACCGACGCGGACCCGCTGCCAGATCTCGAACTATCAGCAGGGTCCACTTGTCTCCGACTAGGTCCAACGCACGGGCATCCGGCGACCACTGGTCGTATGGGTGGCGCTTCGGCGGTGGAACTTGGGGCATCCTCAGCCTCCGTCCGGTCGAAACAGGTATTCGTAGTCTACGCCCGTATTCGCACGATTTCCAGAAGAAATTGTGAAAGCGCACCGCCTAGTGGTCCTTCGTGGTGCACACATGTGGTGCAGGCATGTATTCCCATGGCGATCCGATTAGGTATCTGTGTGCATGCTCACACAACCCCGGTTTTTGCTCAGCGGCCTCCGATAATCGAGGTGTGGGGGAACTCATCCACCTGTCCGAACGGATGGCGGACCGGTCCCGGCCGGCGTCCGCTCCAGCGCGTTTTTTCTTCGCGCTCGATGACCCGATCTCGTATCTCGCGGCCGAGCGGATTGAGCGCGCGCTCGGCCCGATCGAGTGGGAGCCCGCGCTCGGCCCGCTGTCCGAGCCCGACGGGCCGGTCACCGTCGCCGACCGCGACCGCCGCGCGCGGGAGCGCATGCTGCTCGCCGAGCGCCACGCAAGGACCCTCGGGCTGCCGCTGGTCGAGCCGCACCCGTTCCCGCTGAACAGCCGCAAGGCATCACGCGCAGCGGCCTTCGCGGTCGATTCAGGCGCCGGCGCGGCGTTCGCGCTGGCGGTTGCGCGGCTGGCATTCTGCGGCGGCTTCGACATCGCGCGTGACAGCGTGATCGAGGAGGCCGCCGCCGGTGCGGGGCTCGATCCGGCTGAGGCCGTCACGGCCGCGGGCGATCCGCACTACGACCTGCGGCTCGACGCCACCAGCCGCGGGCTGCGTTCGCGCGGGGTCAGCTCGCCGCCGGCGATCAGCATCGGCGTGAACTGGTTTGACGGTCCGGACGCCGTGATCGCCGCGGCCTCGTTCAGCGCCCGCCGGGCGCGCCTCGGCACGCCGCCTACGGCAGGGTGAGCCAGGCGAGGATCGACTCGTCGATCGTGTCCTGCTGAATCTGGCCCTCGAGCGGCCGCGTCGGGTCGAGCGTGCCCAGCGTCAGTTCGGGCAGATGGTCGTACTCATCGAGGTTCGAGGTGAGCGCCGTGAACTGTTCATACAGAGCCGGGTTGTCGATCCACGGGATCGGCTCGGTGAGGTTCTGGGTGTGCATGGGGGGGTGCTCTCCTTCGTGGCGTGCTCCGCGCATCTGCGCGCGGCGTCACAGAAGCTACGCCTGCGCAGCGGGGTTGTCCGCGCGTGGCGCGGCTCGCACCCCCCATGCGGGGGGTTTCGGGTAGGTTGAGCGCTTCAATGGAGGCGACGGAAGAGTTCCACGGCGGGCGCCTGATCGCACAGCGTCTGCGCGCGCACGGGGTCAGCAAGCTGTTCACGCTCTCCGGCGGGCATCTCTTCTCGATCTATGACGGCTGCCGCGCCGAGGGCATTGACATCGTCGACGTGCGCCACGAGCAGACCGCCGCGTTCGCGGCGGAGGGCTGGGCGAAGGTCACACGTGAGCTCGGGGTGTGTGCGCTCACGGCCGGCCCCGGGGTGACCAACGGGATGAGTGCGCTCGGCTCCGCGCAGCAGAACGGCTCGCCGATGCTGGTGCTCGGCGGGCGCGCGCCCACGTGGCGCTGGGGCCAGGGGTCGCTGCAGGAGATCGACCACGTGCCGTTCGTGCGACCGCTGGTGAAGATGGCCGCGACCGCGGATTCGCCGGGAGAGATCGCCGAGCTGGTCGACGAGGCCATCGGCGTGGCGCTGACGCCGCACTCGGGGCCGGTGTTCCTCGACTTCCCGCTCGACCACGTGTTCTCGCTCGCGCCGAGCAGTGGCGAGGAGGCGCCGGCCGGCGCGCTGGCCGACTGGCGGGCGCGGGATGTGGAAACGAGCGAGCTCGAGCGCGCTGCCGTCCTGCTGCAGGAGGCCGAGCGGCCCGTGATCATGGCCGGCACCGGGCTCTACTGGGGTCGCGGCGAGGCCGAGCTGCGGGCACTGGCGGAGGCCCTGCGGATCCCCGTGTTCGTCAACGGGCTCGGGCGCGGGTGCTTCCCGGCAGACCACGAGCTCTACTACTCGCGCGCGCGAGCGGTGGGGCTGAAGCAGGCGGACGTGGCGCTTGTGGTCGGTGTGCCAATGGATTTCAGGCTCGGGTTCGGCGGCGTGTTCGGAGCGGAGACGGCCGTGATCGCGGTCGACGTGGCCGAGCCGGAACGGGAGCAGCCGCGTGCGCTCGCGGCCGAGCTCTACGGGGCGCTGCCGGCGACGCTCGAAGCTTTGGCGTCTGCGGGCGGGGATGTGTCCAGCGAGGTTGGCGGCGCGCGCGCTGCGTGGATCGAGTCGCTGCGGACGGCCGAGTCCGAGGCGCGGGCGGGGGAGACGGCCGCGTCCGAGGACATGCGTGCACCGCTGCATCCGATGCGGGTCTACGCCGAGCTGACGCCGCTGCTCGACCGTGACGCGATCGTGATCGGTGACGGCGGCGACTTCGTCTCGTTCGCGGGGCGTGTGGTCGACTCGTTCGAGCCGGGCTGCTGGCTCGATCCAGGGCCGTTCGGCTGCCTCGGCTCCGGCCCCGGATACGCGCTCGCCGCAAAGCTCGCGCACCCCGAGCGTCAGGTCGTGCTGCTGCAGGGCGATGGGGCCTACGGCTTCTCGGCGATGGAGTGGGACACGCTCGTGCGCCACGGCGTGCCGGTGATCGGCGTGATGGGCAACAACGGGATCTGGGCGCTCGAGAAGCATCCGATGGAGGCGCTCTACGGCTACTCGGTTGCGGCCGAGCTGCAGCCGGAGCTGCGCTACGACGAGCTGGTGCGGACGCTCGGCGGGCACGGCGAGCTGGTACGCGCGCCGGGTGAGCTGCAAGGCGCGTTCAAGCGTGCGCTTGCCTCGGGCAAGCCGGCGCTGATCAACGTGCTGACCGATCCCGCCGTCGCCTATCCGCGGCGGTCGAACCTGGCGTGAACGGTGTGGCGTGGGGGCGGCACTGCGCACCCGCCCCCACGGTGCAGCGGTAACTCAACCGGTTTGGTTGAAATAAACTTGATGGCGTGAAGGAGTTCTTCTCGTTTCCCAATCCGGTCAACGAAAAGGCCGCGCGCACGGTCGCGGGGGTCGTGCTCGCCGGCGTGATCGTGACGCTCGTGACGGGCTGGTATTGGCTGCTGATCCCGATCACGTACGGGTTCTGGGCGCGCGTGCTGGCGGGCCCGAAGCTGAGCCCGCTCGGCTGGACGGCGATGCACGTGATCGCGCCGCGGCTGGGGGAGAAGGTCTACGTGGCCGGCCCGCCCAAGCGCTTCGCCCAGGGGGTCGGCGCCGCGATGTCCTCGCTGGCGCTGCTGTTCGGGCTGATCCTCGGCAACCACACGGTCGCGGACATCTTCCTGGTCCTCTTCATCTCGGCGGCGGGGCTCGAGTCGATCTTCGGCTACTGCCTCGGATGCAAGGGGTTCGCGATCCTGATGCGGCTCGGCGTGATCCCGGAGGAGGTCTGCGCCGAGTGCGCCGATATCTCCGGGCGGCTGGGAATCACTCGCGCCTTGCGGTAGTCGATCACCTCGTGGATGGTGGCGGCGGCCCGCTTGCTCGCCGCCCCCGCTTCAGCGCTTCAGCGGGTCCCGCCGGCACCGTGGCGGGATTAGACTCGTGGTGCGTGCGTCGCGTGGGGCCTGTACTCACTGCGCTGTTGGCCGCGATGGTGGCGGCGTTCGCGTTCGTGGTCGCGACCGGCGATGCCGCGCAGCCCAGCACGTATCTGTCGTCGCTGCATTCGATCAAGACGATCGCCTCGACGGTGCCGCCGAACGGGGACGTCAATCCGTATGGAGTCGCGATCGTTCCGAGCACGACCGGAGCGTTGACCGCCGGTGATTTTCTCGTCAGCAACTTCAACGCGAAGTCCAATGATCAGGGGACGGGGTCGACCATCGTCCAGATATCGCCTGCGGGGAAGCTGTCGGTGTTTGCGCGCATCAGTGCGGGCTCGCTGCCGGGAGCCTGTCCCGGTGGGGTGGGTCTCACGACCGCGCTCGGGATCCTTCCGCACGGCTACGTCGTCGTCGGCAGTCTGCCGACCAGCAACGGCCGGTCCGCCACTGCCCGGTATGGCTGTCTGATCGTCCTCAACAGCGTCGGCCGGCCGGTTGAGACGATCACGGGGCCGGACATCGAGGGGCCGTGGGACATGGCGACGGTCACGCGGGGCGCGACGACGACGCTGTTCGTGACCAACGTCCTGAACGGTGGCGCCAACCTCGGTGTGTGGACGGTGCCCACAGGGACGGTCGTGCGCATCCGGCTCGCCACGGCCCATGGCACTCCGCGGGTGAGGAGCCAGCAGATGATCGCCGTCACGATTCCATGGCGTGATGACAAGGCCGCGTTGGTCATCGGACCGACCGGCGTGGCGCTCGCACCGGACGGCACCCTGTACGTCGCCGACACGCTTGACAACGGGATCATCGTGATTCCGCACGCGATGACCCGCACGCGGGCGGTGCCGGATCGCGGCATCACGCTCGCCTCGGGCGGCCATCTGAAACAGCCGCTCGGGCTCGCGATCGCTCCCAACGGTGACATCGTCACGACCAATGCCGGGAACGGGAACATCGTGGAGACCACCCCGGCCGGCAAGCAGGTTGCGATCGTCGCCGGCGACGCGAGATCAGGGGCGGGTTCGCTGTTCGGGCTGGTGATCACGCACAATGACGACCTCGTCTACGTCGACGACGGCCTCAACACTCTGCGCATGCTCCACTGACGCTCGGCCGCCGAGGCGCGCCTAGTCCATGCGGCGCTCAGCGATATAGCGGCGCTCAGCGATATAGCGGTGCTCAGCGGCTGTAGTAGAGCGCGGCTCCGCGCAGGATGTCGTTCTCCGACACCTCGATCGCGTCGAGCTCGAACAGGCGCATGATCTCGGTCAGGATCACGATGCCCGGCAGGATCGCGATCGCGCGGTCGGGATGCAGGCCCGGCACGTGCTTGCGCCGCGCCAGCGGCATCGCCGCCAGCGACTCGAAGATGCGGTTGCGCTCGGCTGCCGTCAGTCGGTAGCCGTGGACGCGCTGCGGGTCGTAGGGGTCGAGGCTCTGGGCGATCGCCGCCACTGACGTCGGCGTGCCGGCCACCCCGATCGCCCGCCCCGGGTGCGTGCGGTACTCGGCCGGCACCGCCGCGGTGAGGATCGCGCGCACGTCGCGGGCGAGCGCACTCAGCTCGGCTGCGGTCGGCGGGTCGGTCGTGATGTGGCGGTCGGCCTGGCGCACGACGCCGGCCTGGGTCGAGACGTGGAAGTCGATCGTGTCACCATGGCCGATCACGAGCTCGGTCGAGCCGCCGCCGATGTCGAAGACGAGGATCGGGGAGGCGGCCGGGGCGTGCTCGTGCGTGTCGGTCGCGCCG
>WQWK01000115.1 GCA_009785395.1 Conexibacteraceae bacterium | reverse complement strand
GACCGGCAAGCGTCCCGAAGTAGGGGTTGAGCCAGAATTGCTGGCAGGATTTGACGAGTGGCTGGGCGTGGCTGGCGGGAGGCCGCGACACAAGGCGTACTGGTGGTACGACGGTGTCGCGGCCTCCCGCCAGACGCGTTCAGACGCCGTCAAAGACGTCAGCAATTCTGGCTCAACCCCTTATCGCTAACCTACGAGGACAGAAGCTTAAATGGCCGTAGAGACAGGGACTTTTCAGGTTGTGATGCCGGCGATGGGGGACTCCGTCGTCGAAGGCACCATCCTCGAGTGGCACAAGCAGGAGGGCGACGCGATCGCACTCGACGAGACGCTCGTCGAGATCTCGACCGACAAGGTCGACGCCGAGGTGCCCGCACCCGTCTCCGGCACCGTCGTCAAGCTGTACGGCGCCGAGGGCGACACGATCGGCGTCGGCGCGCCGCTCGCCGAGATCGCGGTCTCCGAGAACGGCGGTTCGTCCAACGGTGATTCCGCGGTCGCCGAGCCGCCCGCGGCCGAGACGCCCGCCCAGGTCGTTGACATCGTCACTCCGGCCGGCAGCGAGAGCGTCACGGAGGGCACCATCCTCGAGTGGTACGTGAAGGTCGGCGACACGGTCAAGGATGGTGACACCGTCGTCGAGATCTCGACCGACAAGGTCGACATGGAGCTGCCGGCCCCCGCCGGCGGCACGATCACCGAGATCCTCTACGAGGAGGGCGCGACCGTCGGGGTCGGCGAGGTGATCGCGCGGATGGCGGTTGGCGCGAGCGATGCTCCGGCGGCGGCTGTGGCCGGGGCGGTGGGCGGGACCCAATCCGCGCCGCCGGCTGAGACCTCGCAGCAGGCCGTCCCGGCTCCAGCCGCTCAGTCCGCCAAGGCCGCGACCCCGGTCGCCCAGCGCGTCGCCGCCGGTCTCGGCGTCAACCTCGCCGGGCTCGCCGGCAGTGCCCGCGGCGGCCGCGTGACCAAGGACGACGTGCTCGCGGCTGCCGCGAACGTGGTCGAGTTGCCCGATGGCGCCCAGAAGATCAAGGGCGGCGCCGCGATGCTCGCGCAGTACATGGCCCAGAGCCGTGAGATCCCGACCGCGACGTCGTTCCGGACACTCGCGGTTGGCACGCTCGACGCGCGCCGCAAGCAGCTCAAGGAGGCCGGACAGAAGGTCTCCTTCACGCACCTGATCGCGTACGCGATCGCGAAGGCGGGGACCGATGAGATGCCGGTCATGGCCCACCACTTCCTCGAGTCGGGCGGCGCACCGTACCGGGTCGACGACGGTGGCGTGAACCTGGGCCTCGCGGTCGACGTCGAGAAGAAGGACGGCTCGCGCACCCTGATGGTGCCGGTGATCCGCGACGCCGGCCGCCTGAACTTCAGGCAGTTCCTCGATGCCTACAACGCGCTCGTCGACAAGGCGCGCACCAACACGCTGACCGCCGACGACCTGACCGGGGGCAACATCACCCTGACCAACCCCGGCGGGATCGGCACGGTCGCGTCGGTGCCGCGGCTGATGGTCGGCCAGGGCACGATCGTCGCCACCGGCTCGATCGCCTACCCCGTCGGGCTCGAGGCGATCGGTGCCCAGATCGGCGCCGAGAAGGTCATGACGATGACCTCCACCTACGACCACCGCATCATCCAGGGCGCCGAGTCCGGTCGCTTCCTGAAGGTGATCGAGGAGTACCTGCAGGGCGAGCACGGCTTCTACGAGGGGGTCTTCAGCGCGCTCGGCGCGAGCCTGCCGGCGCTGCCGCCCAAGCCGGTCCCGAGCTTCGCTGCGCCCGCGACTTCGTCGGCTGCTGCTCCGCCAGCGGGCGGAGTGGCAGCAGCCGCAGACGGAATGTTCAGCGCCGACGACGTCGAGGCGCTGATGCAGGCGACTCAGTCCGCGCACGCGGTGATCAGGGCGCACCGGGTGCACGGGCACCTCGCCGCGCGCCTGGACCCGCTCGGGCGCGTGCCCGAGGGCGATCCGGCGCTCGACCCGGCGACGGTCGGGCTGACCCCGGAGTTGATGGCGCAGATCCCGGCGAGGATCCTGCGCATGTACGTCCCGGCGGAGACGCTCGCCGACGCGGTCCCGCTGCTGCGCGAGGTCTACTGCGGGCCGATCGCCTATGAGATCGAGCACATCGCCTCGCTCGGGCAGCGGCTCTGGCTGCGTGAGGCGATCGAGTCCGGCAGGTACCGCCAGCCGCTCACACCGGACGAGCAGCGGATGCTGCTCGGGCGCCTCACCAAGGTCGACTCGTTCGAGCGCTTCATGGGCAAGTCCTACCTCGGCGCCAAGCGCTTCTCGATCGAGGGGCTCGACATGACCGTGCCGATGATCGATGAGATCGTCACGCTCTCCGGCTCGGGCGGCGCGCGCGAGGTCGTGATCGGGATGGCCCACCGCGGCCGCGTGAACGTGCTCGCACACAACCTCGGCCGCTCGTACGAGTCGCTGTTTGCGGAGTTCGAGGGCGCGCAGACGCTGGACGTGATCACGACCATCCCCGACGGCGGCACCGGCGACGTCAAGTACCACCACGGCTTCTCCTCCAACTACCCGCTTCAGGGCGGCGAGTCGCTGATCCTGCGGCTCGAGTCCAACCCGAGCCACCTCGAGTTCGTCGCGCCGGTCGTCTCGGGCGCCACACGGGCCGCCCAGACCAACCGCCAGGGCTCGCACGGCAGCCAGGACACCAACGCCGCCGTCCCGGTCGTCCTCCACGGGGACGCCTCGTTCCCCGGCCAGGGCGTGGTCGCGGAGACGCTCAACCTGCAGGCGCTCGACGGCTACACGGTCGGCGGCACGATCCACCTGATCCAGAACAACCAGGTCGGGTTCACGACCGACCCCGAGGATTCCCGCTCCACGACCCACGCGTCGGACCTTGCGAAGGGCTTCGACGTGCCGATCATCCATGTCAACGCCGATGACGTCGAGGCCTGCATCTCGGCTGTGCGGCTGGCGTTCGCGTTCCGCCGCGAGTTCGGGCACGACGTCGTCATCGACCTGGTCGGATACCGCCGCCACGGCCACAACGAGGGCGATGAGCCCGCCTACACGCAGCCCGAGATGTACGCGACCGTCAAACAGCACGAGCCTGTGCGCGAGCTGTTCGCCAAGCAGCTGGTCGCCTCCGGAACGATCACCGAGGCCGACTCCGCAGCGCTGGCCGAGGCGTCGTGGTCCGAGCTCACCGCGGCGCTCAACCGGCTCAAGGAGCGGCTGGCGGCGGCCAAGGACCTGGGCGACCAGGCCACAGGCGAGTACCGCATCGAAAGCACCACCGCGCCGCCCGAGGTCAACACCGCCGTCGACGCCGAGAAGCTCGAGATCCTCAACGAGGAGCTGCTCGCCCTGCCCGAGGGCTTCGAGATGAACCGCAAGCTGGCGGCTCAGCTCGCCGAGCGGCGCAAGGCCTTCGGGCCCGAGCACGGGGGTATCAACTGGGCGCACGCCGAGGCGCTCGCGTTTGCGTCGCTGCTCAGCGAGGGCATCCCACTGCGGCTGACCGGCCAGGACTCGGAGCGCGGCACCTTCAGCCAGCGCCACCTGGTGCTGCACGACTCCAAGACCGGTCGCGAGCACAGCGCGATCCAGCACATGCCGGGCGCGCTCGCGACGATGGAGCTGCACAACAGCCCGCTGTCGGAGATGGCCTGCCTGGGCTTCGAGTACGGCTACTCGGTGGAGGCGCCCGAGACGCTCGTGATGTGGGAGGCGCAGTTCGGCGACTTCGCCAACGGCGCCCAGGTGATGATCGACCAGTTCATCACCCCTGGTATGGCCAAGTGGGGCGTGACCTCCCGGCTCACGCTGCTGCTCCCGCACGGTTACGAGGGCGCCGGTCCCGAGCACTCCTCGGCGCGCCTGGAGCGCTTCCTGCAGCTCGCCGCCGAGGGCAACCTCCGCGTCGCCAACGTGACGACGCCGGGCCAGTACTTCCACCTGCTGCGCCGCCAGGCGCGCATCGCCCAGCAACGGCCGCTCGTGATCATGACGCCGAAGAGCCTGCTGCGCCTGCCGGCGGCGGCGTCGCACATCGAGGATCTGACCAGCGGCCGCTTCCAGGCGGTGCTGTCCGACGCGCCCGGCGATCCGGAGCAGGTGACGCGACTGCTGCTGTGCAGCGGCAAGGTCTACTACGACATCGCGGGCAGCCCGCAGCGGGCGGAGACCCCGGGCGTCGCGATCGGCCGTGTCGAGATGCTGTACCCGTGGCCGGAGACCGAGCTGCTGGAGCTGATCGGCAGCTACGCGAACCTCCAGGAGGTCGTCTGGGTGCAGGAGGAGCCGCGCAACATGGGTGCCCGCGCGCACATGTCACACCGGCTGCGCCAGATCCTGCCGGACGGGATCGAGTTCGCCTACATCGGCCGGCCCGAGCGCGCCGCCTCCGGCGAGGGCTATCCGGCCGCGCATTCGCGCGAGCAGAACCGGATCGTCACCACCGCGCTAGACCTCGCGCGGCCGGTCTCGCAGTACCCGCTCGCGCCTCCCGGCACGCGCTGATCAGGAGGTGCTCCGCGGCGATGCTCCGGCGCGCTGATCAGGAGGTGCTCCGCGGCGATGCTCCGGAGCGCTGATCAGGCGCTGATCAGGTGATGCCGACGATCGCCGCGCAGGCCCAGTTCCCTGCGCCCGCGCCGTTGTTCCAGATGCGTGTCGCCACGGCGCTCTGCTCGGCCTCCGAGGTCAGGTAGGCAGCCGGACCCGTTCCTCCGAACTCACGCCAGGTGCTGGGGATGATCTGGTAGTACCCCGACGCCCCGGCGCTGTTGGGGGGCAGGTTCTGGCCACCCGACTCGCACAGGACGATCGCAAGCGGGATCGCCCATCCGCCTGAGGGCGCGAGGCTGGCACTGCCGCCGCCGTAATTCTGGACCTGCTGCGCCTGCTGCGCCTGCTGCGCTTGGGCCTGTTCCTGGGCGAGCGCCGCCGCCGCTGCCTGGGCGGCGGCCTGCTGCTTCTGGATGGTCGCGATCGCGGCCTGGAGCTGGCCGCCCTGCGCCTGCGCGTTCGCCAGTGCGGTGCTCTGTGCAGCCTGGTCGTCCGCGAGCGCCGCCCGGCGCGAGCCCAGCAGGGCGTTCATGCCGGCCAGGGCGTTGCTCTGCGTGGTGGCGTCGTTGGCGGCGGTCGCGTCGGCGTGCTCGAGCGCGGTCAGATGGTCCGTGGCCGCCTGCGTGTTGTCGCGGGCATGGCGGGTGAAGTTGACGATCGACAGCTCCCGCTGCTTGGCGCGCGACATGTACTGGATCCGGTCGAGCAGCTGCTGGAAGCCATGGGCGTCGACCAGGAGCGTGACGACCGACTGCTGCGGCTGTTCGTACTCGGCCACGAGCTCAGCTTTGAGCGCGGTGGTGGCGCGTACGAGGATCTTGTGCAGGTGCGCCATGCGTCGGCGCTCGCGGCCGATCGCGACCCTCGTGTTGGCGAGCTTCTGCTGATAGGTGGCCAGGCGCGCCTGTACGGCCGCCTCGCGCGACTGGACCAGGTTGATCTGGCTCGCGAGCGACGACACCTGCGAGTTGAGCGACTGGATGCTGCCCTTGAGCGACTGCTCGCGCTGCTGGGTTGCATTCAGCTGCGATTTGGCGGCGCCGAGCTTGTTGTTCAAGGTCGAGAGGTCGGCGCCGGTGGCGCTGCCTGCGAGTGCGGGTGTGACGCACACGGCCGCTGCGAACACGGTGGCGATCAGCCGCCGTTGATGTCTTCTTGCGGGGACGTACATGAGGCGGGGCAGCTCGGTTCCGGCGCAGAACGCTGAATCCGAACGTGGCAGATTAGCAACGAGGCCCCTCGGCTTATCCTCCGGGGCCATGATCTGGGTTCAGGGAAGGATCACGCTTGCACCGCGGTCACGGGGTTTCCATCTTGTTACCAGGGACGTTGTCGAGGGGGTCGAGGGGCTCGGCCAGATTCGCGTCGGCCTGCTGCATCTGCTGATCCAGCACACGTCGGCGTCGCTCACGCTGAATGAGAACGCCTCGCCGGACGTGCGGCGCGACTTTGCGTCATTTTTCGATGACGCTGTGCCCGAGCGGGCCCCGTTCTGGACGCACACGCTCGAGGGTCCCGACGATATGCCCGCGCACATAAAGGCGTCGCTGCTCGGGCCGGCGCTGACGCTTCCGGTCAGCGGCGGGCGCCTCGCGCTCGGAACCTGGCAGGGGATCTATCTGTGTGAGCATCGCGATCACGGCGGGCCGCGCTCGATCGTCGCGACGGCGTTCGGCGAGGCCTGAGGGTGGCGCTACTTGCCGCGCCAGACGGGGGCGCGCTTCTCGGCGAAGGCGGTCGCGCCCTCACGGGCGTCCTCAGAGGCGAAGATCGGCTCCCAGATCGGGCGCTGCCGCGCGAAAGCCTCGGCCTGCGGCCAGTCGGCCGACTCGCGCAGGATGCGCTTGCTCCCGGCCAGGCCGAGCGGGCCGTTGGCGGCGATCGCCGCGGCCAGTTCGAGCGCCGCCTGGAGCGTCTGTCCCGGCTCGGTCACGCGGTTGACGAGCCCGAGCTCATAGCCGCGCTCGGCGGTTATCGGGTCACCGGTCAGCGCGAGCTCGTTGGCGACGTTGCGCGGGATCATCCGCGGCAGACGCAGCAGGCCGCCGCCCGCCGCCACGAGTGAGCGCTTGACCTCGGGGATGCCGAGCTT
>WQWK01000114.1 GCA_009785395.1 Conexibacteraceae bacterium | reverse complement strand
CGAGAAGGTCCGCGGCGGCAACATGAAGGCGATGGGCCCGCTCGTCGGCTACGTGATGCGCGAGACCAAGGGCCGAGCCGACGGGGGCGAGATCAACCGCCTGATCCGCGAGCAGCTCGGACTCTGAGGGTCCGCTGAGCGGCCCGCTCCTGCCAGACGGCGCCGCCCGCGGCTCCGAGCGCCAGCACCGCGCCGATGGCGATGAACCAGATCAGGAAGCTGAAGACGGCGCCGACCTCTCCGTAGAGCCGGCTGTCCGTCACGACCGCGGATGAGAAGTACAGCGACGAGAACAGCGCGAGGCCGAGCCAGAACAGGGCCGTGAGCAGCGCCGGCCGAATCAGGTTGCGCCACGGTACGCGGCCCGCAAGCAGGAAGTGCATCGTCCACCAGAAGAAGATCGTCGTGGCGCCAAAGCCCAGCAGCCGCATGATCACCGGCCCGACCGCGGCGCGTACAGAGGTGTCGGCGATCCCCTCGAGGATCAGTACCCCGAGGGCGGCGGCCGCCCAGAGCAGGAGCCGGGGAGAGTCGCGCAATCCCCGGTGCTGCTGGCCGAACGCTCGCTCGTAGATGACCTGGAGACCGCTCACTGCCGCAACCGTCCCCGCAAGGCCGACGATCAGACCGGACACCACCGGACCGGCCGAATGGACAGGCGAGGCACGGAATAGGTTCTTGACGATCCGTGCACCCTGAGCGTCAAGCCCGATGTGACGGCTCAGGTCGGTGTCGATGCGGTGGCTCGCAAGGGAGCTCAGGATGACGATCAGCGGGAGCGCTGAGAGCAGCACCGACGCGCCGAAGAGCGTAATCGAGCTGACGATGTCGAGGGCCTTCAGACGCAGCGCCAGATCCTCGACCCACGATCCCGTGAAGCGAGCCCGCGTCGCGCCCAGCGATCGGCGCGCCCGGTTCGGCGGCAACGCGCCGTCGCGGTGTCCAGTGGGAGGCACATCAGGCACGGCACCAAGTGTCTCGCGTCGGCAGGACCGCAAGCGTCGGCGGGAATGCTTGAGAGGCGCTGGATTCACCCTGGACCGGTGGCGGGCGCCGTGCCTGCAGATCTTGTCCGCAGGGCCAGTGCGCCGGAAGCTCCAGCAATCGATCATGCTTTCCATGACCAGACGTCCCACAGCCTCGAAGGTGCTGCTCGTCGCGGACGGCCGTCGCGCTGCCGGCGGCGGCGTTAGCGGTCCGGTTCGCCGTTACCGGATCGCGCTGATCCGTCCGGAGAACCGGCCGGCGACGAGCGGATCGCGCGGATCGCGGGTCGAGCGCACCGTGCGCTGACCCGGCGGGCGCGCTCCCGCCGCGCTGAGCGCTACGCTTAATGCGATGGCACGCCAGATCGACCCCGGTCGTTCCCAGATCGAGCCCAGTCGCTCGGGTTCGCCGATCGTGCGCAAGGCGGTGGCGGTTCTGATCGTGATCGGGGCCGCGTACCTGGTGTTCCACGTGATCGCGGGCCTCGTGATGGCGGTGTTCTGGATCGTCGCGGTCATCGCCGTGATCGGGGCCGTCATCTGGGCGGCCAACGAGCTCTTCTGAACGACACCGGCGATGTCCAGCTACGGGTTCGGGTTCATCGTGATCCTGTTCTTCTTCGGCTTGGCCGGAGGCATCATCGGCCGGATCAAGGGCAGCTCGTTCACGATGTGGTTCCTGATCTCCTTCTGCGTGCCGTTCATTGGCCTGCTCACCGCGGTCTTCTACCGCTATGACAACCAGGAACTGCGGCGTGAGTGCCCGCGCTGCGGCAAGGTTGTGAAGCTGTATGACGCCGTCTGCATGCGCTGCGGCCACGAGCTCGAATTCCCGGACGTTGCGATATCCCCAGAGGCGCGCAGCGCGCACCGCGACGCCCGCGTGTAAGCGCGAGCACTGAAGCGCGGGACGGTGAGTCACCGCCGAACTAATAGACTCGACTGCACCCGGCGCGGATCCACCGCGCCACGACGCGAGCTTTGCGAAAGGAGGCGAGCGCTATGCGTGCAGTCGACGCACTGATGGAATGTCTCAAGGCAGAGGGTGTCGAGGTTGTATTCGGGCTGCCCGGCGGCGCGAACCTCCCGACCTATGATGCCTTCTACGACGCCGGCATCCGGCACATCCTCGTGCGCCACGAGGCCGGTGGCGGACATGCCGCCGAGGGCTATGCGAAGGCGACCGGCAAGGTCGGAGTCTCGCTGGGCACCAGCGGCCCCGGCGCCACCAACCTGGTCACCCCGATCACCGACGCGATGATGGACTCCGTCCCGGTGGTCTTCCTCACCGGCCAGGTGCGGACCGACCTGCTCGGCACCGACGGCTTCCAGGAGGCCGACACGATCGGCATCACGATGCCGATCGTCAAGCACAGCACGATGATCCAGCACCCGCTGGAGATCCCGCGTGCGCTGCACGAGGCGTTTCACATCGCCCGCAGCGGCCGCCCGGGGCCCGTGGTCGTCGACATCCCCACCGACCTCAGTCGCGCGGAGATCCCGTACGAGCCGGTCACCGACATCCATCTCCCGGGCTACCAGCCGACCACAGAGGGCAACCAGAAGCAGATCCGGCTCGCCGCGAAGGCGCTCGCCAACGCTCGGCGGCCGGTGATCTATGCGGGCGGAGGCACCGTTGATGCGTCCGAGGAGCTGGTCGAGCTCGCGACCTCCGATCGTCTGCCGGTGACCTGCACCGTGATGGGGCTCGGCGCCTTCCCCGCCAATCATCCGCAATGGCTGGGGATGCTCGGGATGCACGGAACCCGCACCGCCAATTACGCGATGGACGAGGCCGATCTGATCGTCGCGATCGGGGCGCGCTTCGACGATCGTGTGACGGCGAAGCTCGCTGAGTTCGCGCCGCATGCGAAGTTCGTCCACATCGACATCGACCCGGCGGAGATCTCGAAGAATGTGCCCGCGCACATCCCGATCGTCGGCTATGCCAAGAACATCCTGCCGAAGCTCACAGCCGAGTACCGGGCGCAGGCGGCCGACCCGGCACGGCTCGAGGAGTGGTGGCACCGGATCAACTCCTGGCAGGAGCGCTACCCGCTCACGTACACGGACTCGGCCGACAGCGAGATCAAGCCGCAGTACATGATCCAGGCGTTGTACGAGGCGACCGGCGGCGACGCGATCGTCTGCAGCGACGTCGGTCAGCACCAGATGTGGGCCGCCCAGTACTACCACTTCGATAAGCCGCGGCGCTGGATCAACTCCGGCGGTCTGGGCACGATGGGCTTCGGCCTGCCGGCGGCGATGGGCGCCAAGGTCGGCCGTCCGGACATGACCGTCGCCTGCATCACCGGTGACGGCTCGTTCCAGATGAACACGCAGGAGCTTGCGACCTGCGCACAGAACGGGATCGACGTGAAGGTGTTCATCCTGAACAACGGCTACCTGGGCATGGTGCGCCAGTGGCAGGAGCTGTTCTGGGACAGGCGCTACAGCCATGTCGACACCGGTAAGTTCCCGGACTTCGTGAAGCTGGCCGAGGCATACGGCGCGACCGGCTTCCGGTTCGGCGACAAGCACACGCTCGTCGACGACATGAAGACGGCGCTTGCGACCGAAGGTCCGGTCGTGGTCGACGTCAGGGTCGCCGCCGAGGAGAACGTGTACCCGATGATCGCACCCGGCCAGGCCGCCCGCGACATGGTCGGTTAGGTGGAGGCCACAATGGGTGAACCAGGAACCAAGGAGATCCTCTCCCTCGACGAGCTTGAGGCCGCGGGCAGCTTTCGCACCGGCCGCAAGCACATCGTCTCGCTACTGGTCGAGAACAAGCCGGGTGTCCTGACCAGGATCACCGGCCTGTTCGCGCGGCGCGGCTTCAATATCGACACGCTCACCGTCGGCCCCACCGACGACGAGGCGATTTCGCGCATCACGATCACGCTTGACGGTGCCGTGCAGTCGATCGACCAGATCACCAAGCAGCTGCACAAGCTCATCAACGTGCTCAAGATCCGGGATCTCGAGCCGGGCGAGACGCTCGCCCGTGAGCTCGCGCTGTTCAAGGTCTCGGCCGACGGTTCCTCGCGGGCCGAGGTCATGCAGGTCTGTGAGATCTTCCGGGCGAAGATCGTTGACGTCAGCAAGCGCACGGTCGTCGCCGAGGTCACGGGGACCCAGGAGAAGATCGACGCGTTCGAGCGGCTCGTGCGCCCGTTCGGGTTGGTCGAGATGGCTCGCACAGGCGAGATCGCGATCGCGCGCGGGCGCACGGAGACCTGAGCACCACCACACCCACATCCGGCTGGCTGTCGGACGCCGCACGCGAGCGGCTGCAGAAGCAGCTGCGTGCGGCGTCCCGCAGGGCTCGGTCGGGGGATCCGGTGCTCGTGAGTGTCAGTGAGCGCCTGGCGGGCGGCCATGATCCGGCAGCGATCGTGGCCGCCTCGCGCGCGCCGGGACAGCCATGGTTCTGCCTCGAGCAGCCGGCGCGCGACGGGACCGCGCACGCAGGCCTCGGAGCGGCGCTCGAGCTCGACGCCACGGGCGCTGAGCGCTTCACGCTGCTGCAGCGCCGCTGGCGGTCACTGAGCCGGAGCGCGCTGTACGACGACCCGGGTGCGGTGCCCGGTTCCGGGCTCGTGGCGGTCGCCGGCTTCGCCTTCGCCGACGGCGGCGGCGCCAGCCCGAGCTGGGGCGGGTTCGGCCCGGCCTCACTGTGGATTCCGTCGCTGTGGTTTGCGCGGCGGGACGGGGAGACCTGGCTCACCTGCAACCTTGCGCTGGTACGGGACGACGATGCCGAGGGGCTGCTGCAGAACCTGCTCGCGTCGATCGAGGCGCTGCGCGAGCGCCCGCTGCCGCTGCTCGACCCGGCGCCCGTCGGCGAGTTCAGCGTGCACAGCCCAATGCCGCCGGCGCACTATGAGGAGGCGGTGGCGCGCGCCGTGCAGCGTATCCGCGCGGGCGAGCTGGAGAAGGTGGTGCTCGCCCGCGAGGTGCAGGTGCGGGCGCCTCAGGCGCACGATCCCGCAGCCGTGTTCGACGTGCTGCGCGGCGGCTTCCCGGAGTGCTTCGTCTACGCGGTCGGCCGCGGCGACGCAACCTTCATCGGGGCTACCCCGGAGCTGCTGGTGCGTAGGGACGGGATGCGCGCGAGCACAGTCGCGCTGGCCGGCTCGACGCGCCGCAGCGCCGACCCTGCCGTCGACGCGCACCTCGGCGAGAGCCTGCTGCACAGCGGCAAGGACCGGCACGAGAACGTCGTCGTCGCTGATCGCATCGCCAAGGCGCTCGAGCCCTTCTCCGTGTGGGTGACCGTCGCGCCGCAGCCGGTGCTGATCAAGGTCGCCAACATCCAGCACCTGGCGGTGCCGATCCGCGCCCAGCTGACCGACGCGGTCGGCGTGCTGACGCTGGCCGGCGCGCTGCATCCGACACCAGCCGTCGGAGGCGAGCCCGACCACGTCGCAGCGGCCCTGATCCCGGCGCTCGAGGGCCTCGATCGCGGCTGGTACGCCGGTGCGCTCGGCTGGACGGACACCAACGGCGACGGCGAGTTCTGTGTCACCCTGCGCTGCGCGCTGCTGCGCGGTGACCTCGCTACCTGTTACGCCGGATGCGGCATCATGGCCGATTCGGATCCGGCAGCGGAGCTGGCCGAGTCCGAGGTCAAGCTGCAGGCGCTGCTCCCGACCCTGTCCGGCTAGGAGACCGCTTTTGGCACGCCTTGCCGTGCGCGTTCAGCCCGGCGCTCGCCGGGACGAGATCAGAGAGCTGCGGGGCGCGGTGCTCGTGGTGCGTGTCAGCGCCCCCGCGCTCGAGGGCAGAGCCAACAAGGCTGTCTGCAAGCTGCTCGCGAAGCAGCTGCGGGTGCCGGCATCCCGGATCACGGTTGCGCGCGGCGAGCGCTCGCGAGACAAGCTGATCGAGGTCGAGGGGCTCGATCAGGAGGAGCTCACGCGCAGAGCCGCGAGCGCCGCCGACTCGACGTCGGCGTGAAGCCGGCGGTTGGCGATACGGTCGGTGCGCACCTCGATGATCGTGCCCGCTGACCCGGCGAGCGCGCTCATGAGGGCGTCGGCGAACTCATCAACCGCCCCAACGCGCACGTGACGCAGGCCGTAGAGCCTTGCGGCTTGGGCGAAGTCGAGCCCCGTGGGCGTCGCGATGTGCCGCTCGAAGTCCTCGCCCTCGGCCGCGACGGGCAGGAAGTTGAAGATCCCGCCGCCATCGTTGTTGAGCAGCAGGATCGTCAGCTTCAGCCCGAGCCTGCTCGCAGCCATCAGGCCGCCGATGTCGTGCGCCAGGGTGATGTCGCCGAGCAGGAGCACCACCTCGCCGCGGCCGGCGGCAGCCTCGGCCGCCGCCACCCCGAACGCGGCGGACACGGTCCCGTCGATGCCGTTGGCGCCGCGGTTGGCCAGGACACGCGGGGGCTCGTTCAAGGCCGGGAAGAACTCCTCGGCGTCACGAATCGGCATCGACGCGGCAACGAACAGGGTCGCGCTGGGCGGCAGGAACTGTGCCAGCGCGGTGATCACCCCCGGTTCGCTGAGCCCGGCGGCGGCGAGCGGCTCCGCGATCGCGTGAGCGACCGTGCTGTCGGCCTGCATCCAGCGGTCGAGCCAGTCACTGTCATCGGGCGAGAGCTGGTCGTCACCCACCCGATCGATCAGTGCGCCGAGCGGACCTACGATCCGCTGCTTCACCCGCGAGGCTGG
>WQWK01000113.1 GCA_009785395.1 Conexibacteraceae bacterium | reverse complement strand
CGGCGACCTCTACGAGCTCGAGGGCGCCTCGGCCTACCGGATCGTCGCCTACCGCAACGCCGCCAAGACGGTGCGCGAGGCCTCGACCCAGGTCGCGGAGCTCGCCCGCGAAAACCGGGCGACCAAGCTGCCCGGGATCGGCGCGACCCTCCAGCAGAAGATCGTCGACCTCACCACCACCGGTGAGATCCCGGCGCTCGTCAAGCTGCGCGGCAGGTTCCCCCCGGGCCTCGTCGAGATGACGAAGCTGCCGGGGCTCGGCCCCAAGCGCGCCCGCCGGCTCTACGAGGAACTGGGCATCGACTCGCTCGAGAGCCTCAAGCAGGCCGCGGCGGAGGGCAGGATCGCCGAGCTGAAGGGCTTCGGCGAGAAGGCCGAGCAGGCGCTCAGAGAGGCTGTCGACGCTTACGAGCAGACGGGTCCCGCGCAGCGCGTCAACCTCAGCCGGGCGCTCGCGATCGGTGAGGAGCTGCTCGCGGAGATCCGCGCGCTGCCCACCACCAACCGCGCCGAGCTGGCCGGCTCGGCGCGCCGCATGACCGAGACCGTCAAGGACCTGGACATCGTCGCGACCGCGACCGATCCCGCCGCGCTCGCACAGCAGGCGGCAGCCCTGCCCCAGGTCGAGGCCGCCTCCACCCCCGGTGCCAACGCCGTGCGCATCCGGACCCACAGCGGCATGGACCTGGACCTGCGGATCGTCGAGCCCGACCAGTTCGGCAACGTGCTGCAGCACCTGACCGGCTCCAAGGAGCACAACATGGCGCTGCGCGACCTCGCCGTGCGGCGCGGGCTGCACGTCTCCGAGTACGGCGTGCTCGACGACAGCACCGGGATCACGCACCGCTGCGCGACCGAGCAGGAGGTCTACGCGCTGCTCGGGATGGAGTACATCGAGCCCGAGCTGCGCGAAGATCGCGGCGAGCTCGCCGCTGCTTCGCTCGCCGGCGGGCTCCCGGACCTCGTCACGGCCCAGGACCTGAAGGGCGATCTGCACTGCCACACGACCGCCTCCGACGGCACCGCCTCGATCGAGGAGATGGCGGAGGCCGCGCTCGAGGCCGGCTACGAGTACCTGGCGATCACCGACCACTCGGCCTCGATGGGCTTCGGCGCCGACGTCTCGCCCGCCGAGCTCGAGCGTCAGATCGAGCGCATCAACGGCACGGACATCCCGGGCATCCAGCTGCTCACCGGCTCGGAGGTGAACATCCTCCCCGACGGCTCACTCGACTACGAGGACGCGCTGCTCGCCCGGCTCGACTGGGTCGTCGCCAGCGTGCACACCTCGTTCCGCATGTCCAAGGCCGACATGACCGCCCGCATCGTCGCGGCGATCGAGCACCCCCAGGTCGACTGCATCGGCCACCCCAGCGGCCGCAAGCTCCTGCAGCGCGCAGCTTACGAGTACGACCTCGACGCGATCCTCGAGGCGGCGAAACGCACCGGCACGATGCTCGAGATCAACGCGAGCCCTGACCGCCGCGACCTCAATGAGCTGCAGGCGCGTGACGCGGCGGCAGCCGGGATTCCGCTCGTGATCAACTGCGATGCGCACCGCACCGGCGGCTTCGAGGTGGTGCGTTACGGCATCGCGACCGCGCGCCGGGCCTGGCTCACCCCGACCCAGATCGCGAATACCCGGCCGTGGAGCGAGCTCGCGGCCCGCGGCCGTCCGTCCTAGCGGCGCGAGAGCGCGTGCAGCACGTAGGGGCTGTGGACGAGGAAGCCGTCAGGGTCCTCATTGGCTTCCCGCAGGACGGCCAGCATCGCGTCCTGCACCTCTGACTCAGCGCCCGCTCCTTGGAGGACCGGCCGCACCGCGAGCGCCATTGGGTGCTGCTGCCCGGCTGCGACATAGGCCTCCGGCGACGACTCCGTGATCGCCAGCTCGAACGAGGCTGTGCTCTCCAGCACGAGGCCCGCCTCGGCGGCCAGCGGCCCCAGTACCTCAGCGTCAAACCAGGCGAAGCGCCGGCGCGGTGGGGGTTCGCTGATCCGCGCGATGATGCGATTCATCGCACCGAATGCTGCCTCGATCGGCCCGGCTGGCACCCACGCGGTGATCAGCACGCGGCCGCCGGGACGCAGCACGCGTGCGATCTCAAGCAGAGCGCCTGCTGGATCCGCGGCGAAGATCACGCCGAACACGGACAGGACAACGTCGGCGGAAGCGTCATCGAGCGGCAGCGCGAGCAGGTCGCCCTCGCGAAGATCAAGCTCGACCCCGGCCTCCCTGGCCCGGTCGCGAGCGACACCGAGCAGGCGCTGCGCCGAGTCGACGCCCACCACCTGCGCACCACCGGCCGCCGCCAAGAGCGCCGCGTTACCCGTGCCGCAGGCCAAATCCACCACGGCTTCCCCGGCCGCCAAGGCGGCGCGGCTGACAACCGCCGACGCGATGGGAGCGAGCTCCGCCGCGGTGATCTCATATCTCCCGGCGCCCCAGTCGAGTCCTGCTTGATTCGCCACTTTCACCTGCCCTTCGGATGATCGAGCTACACCGCCAACCGATCGGCAGACCGGTCGGAGTCCTTGGAGGAGAAGAACTGGATCCGCGCGAACCAGGCGAGGCCCCCCAGCGTTCCGATCAGCGCCACCCAGAA
The DNA here is from genome assembly GCA_009785395.1 of Conexibacteraceae bacterium. The sequence goes on along the minus strand of WQWK01000113.1, from coordinate 4,088 downwards.
GTTCAGCCGCTCTCCGAGGATGTAGACCGAGTAGTCAATCCGCAGCGTCTCCTCGAAGATGCGGAAGGCCGAGTACCCGGCTACGTACAGCGGGAACAGGCCGGGCGGACGCACCTTCCTGCGGTTGTCGAGCCACACGAGCGCGGCCGCCAGCAGCAGGTTCCAGATGATCTCGTAGAGGAAGGTCGGCTGGAAGGTCGCGTACTGCAGGTACCCGGGCGGCCGGTGCGCCACCGAGATCTTCAGCGCCCACGGCAGCGTCGAGGGCTTGCCGAAGAGCTCCTGGTTGAAGTAGTTGCCGACCCGCCCGATCGCCTGCGCGACCAGCAGCGCCGGCGTGACCGCATTCATGAACCGGTAGATGTCGGGCCAGCTCAGGCGCACGCGCCTGCGCAGGTAGTAGAGGCCGCCGGCGACCCCGCCGGCGATCCCGCCCCAGATGCCGAGGCCGCCGTCCCAGATCGCGAACGGTCCCCACCAGTGGCCGGGGATCTGACTCGGGGTCGTGATCAGGAAGTAGATGCGGCCACCGATCAGACCTGCGGGGAATCCCCACCACGCCGCCCCATACACGATGTCGGGATCACCGCCGTCCTGCTCCCAACGGCGCCGCGTGACGAAGATCGCGGCGGCGACGGCGAACACGTACGCGATCCCGTATGCGTGGAAGAAGAACGGGCCGATCGAGAAGCCGCTGTGGGGCGGACTCGGAATGAAGGCCAGCGGGCTCGAGATGAACGCCGTCGTCACGCGTGCCGTCCCGTGACCGGCGTGGAGCGCTCGGACCGCTTCATCTCGCTCAGGTTGGTGCGGAAGCCGGGCGTCCGCACCAGCCGCAACGGCTGCACCGGCGAGGTGTGCTCGACGTAGAAGCGCACACCGTCCCGTTCCTCGATCGCGGTCACGGCGGCCGACTGGCGACGCCACGCCAGCGCCCAGATGATCGCGAACCCGCACGCGATCGCGGGCACCTGCGGCAACGCGAAGCCCACCCCGCCGGCGCCGACCGTGCAGAGGATGATCGGCCACAGGCGGTTCAGCACGACGCGGCTCGGATTGATCTCCGGCAGTGACGTCTGCGTCCTGGCCGAGGCGAGCAGCACGGCGATCTGGCGTGACGTGGTCTGGCGGCGGCCGATATAGCCGCCGCTCACGGCGGCGAGGACCCACCAGCCCGCGGCGAACGTGACGAGCACCGCGTCGCCGTGCTGATTCGCGCCCGCGACCGTCACCACGGCCAGCAACGTCGCCGCTGCTCCGCAGAGGATCACGGTCGTTCGCAGAAGGTCCGGGAAGCGCATCGGGGTCCCCGCTATTCAGCGATCAGCGCCGACAGAAGCTCCTTGACGCCGTCGGTCCCGGCCACGACCAGGTCGGCCTCGGCCTCAATCGCCTGGGGGCCGTCAGCGGAGCGCACGCCGATGCACACGGCGTGCTCGATCGTGCCCTCCGCCACCAGCTCGCGCAGCGCGCGAAAGGCATCGAGGTCGGTGACGTCATCGCCCGCGTACAGCGCCGCGGAGAACGGACGCTCGTCGAGCAGCGTGCGCACGCCCAGGCCCTTGTCGATGCGGACCGGCGGCCTCACCTCCATGACCTTGCGGCCCCAATGCACCTCGAACCCGGCCTCCTGCGCCTGGGCGGCAATCGTGTCGATCGCCGCGCGGGCGTCCTGCTCGTCGATGGCGCCGCGCCAGTGGTAGCCGATGATCGGGCCCTTGTCCTCGATCCGCACCCGCCGCCGCCGCAGCTCGGGCGTGTCGCTCTCGCGCCGGAACTCGTGGACCCGCGGCGACCACTGCACCAGCGCGGGGTCGAGCTGCGCCTCGGTCCATCCCGGCCGCAGCAGCTCGGAGCCGTGCGCGCCCAGGTACGCGATCGTCCCGATCGAGACCATCGCGCGCGCGTCCGATGCCCGGCGCCCGCTGATGCACGCCAGCAGCCCGTAGCGCCGCGACGCGGCAATCATCAATTGCCGGGTCGTCTCCGGCACGCTCGCGTCCGCCGCGTTGTCAACGATCGGGGCGAGCACGCCATCGATGTCGAGCAGCACCGCAGACCCAGACGGGTCCGCTCGCAGCGGCGCGAGCGACTCGCTGAAGAGCGCTGACGTCACGCCCTCAGTATGGCGGGTCTGACAACTGCGCTTACTTGATCAACTTTGTGTAGTATGGCCCAGGCGGCGCCGTCGAGGGGCGGCGCCGTCCATAACCAACACACCCCAAGGGGATGCACAAATGCACCACAGACGGTTCCTCCGGTCGGGCGGAGCGGCGATCGCCGCGCTGGCCGCAACCGCCATCGTGGCGGCTCCGACGGCGCTCGCAAGCACGACGGCGGCGGCCCCGGCCGCAGCTGCCACCACGCCGACGGCGCCGCCGCCGGTGACGGTCCTCAGCCAGACGGGCAATCTCGGCAACCGCGACATCTTCATCACCCCCACGGGTGACACGTCCACCTACGCAAACGGGCCTGAGATCCTCAGCCCGAGCGGCAAGGTCGTCTGGTTCGACCCGCTCCCGGCCGGCCAGACGCCCGGCGACTTCCGGACCCAGACCTATGACGGCCGGCCGGTGCTGACGTTCTGGTCGGGCACCGGCTTCGGCGGTCTCTCGTCCGGGACCGACTACATCTACAACGATCACTACCAGCAGATCGCGACCGTCAACGCGGGCAACGGCCTCAGCGCCGACGGTCACGAGTTCCTGATCACCCCGTGGAACACGGCGCTGATCCTCGCCTACCAGAAGTCGACGGCGAACCTCACCTCGATCGGCGGCCCCGCCGACCAGACCGTGCTCAACGGCGTCGTGCAGGAGATCGACATCCGCACCGGCAAGGTCCTGTTCCAGTGGAACAGCGCCGATCACGTCCCCTACAGCGAGAGCGAGCAGCCACTGCCGGCGTCGGCCAGCAGTCCGTGGGACTGGTTCCACATCAACGCGGTCAAGGTCGACAGCAACGGTGACTTCCTGATCGACTCGCGCGCGACCTGGACAGCCTTCGAGGTCGATCCGCGCACCGGCAGGACCGTCTGGCAGCTCGGCGGCAAGGACTCGAGCTTCACGCTCAAGGCCGCACCCGGCCAGACGCTCAACACCGCGGGCGACATCTTCGCCTGGCAGCACGACCCGGAGCCGCTCGGCCACGGCATCTACTCGTTGTTCGACAACGAGTCCGCCGGCGAGTTCAACCTCGGCATCGACGTGTCATCCGAGTTCCCGGTCAGCCGTGTCGTCAAGGTCAAGCTCGACCTGCGCGACCACACGGCCACGCTGCTGCAGTCCTACGACCAGCCCGAGAGCCTCGAGGCCTCGTCGCAGGGCGACGGCCAGCCGCTGCCGCACGGTGGCGTCTTCGTCGGCTGGGGCAACCTGCCGTACATCTCGGACTTCAGCGGTGACGGCAGGCTGCTGTTCAACGCCGAGTTCCCGGCGGGCGTGAACAGCTACCGGGCCTACCTGCAGCACTGGACGCACTAACTTCGGCGATCGACTGAACTAGCTTCGTCCTTGGGCGGGTGGGCTGGCTGGCCCACCCGCCCTTCTCCATCTCGCACCCCGACCCCCGACCCACCCCCGACGCACTAGGATCCCGACCCATGGCGGTCCGGGAGGAAAATTCCCGAGGCGTGCTGGTCGTCTTCACGGGCCTGATGCTCGTGATGCTGATGGCGGCGCTCGACCAGACGATCGTCTCCACGGCGCTGCCGACGATCGTCGGCGACCTCGGCGGCCTCAACCACATCTCCTGGGTCGTCACCGCCTACCTGCTCGCGCAGACCGCCGTCACGCCGGTGTACGGCAAGCTCGGCGACCTGTTCGGGCGCAAGATCGTTCTGCAGATCGCACTCGTGATCTTCCTGGTCGGCTCGGCGCTCTGCGGGCAGGCCCACAGCCTGACCGAGCTGGTCGCGTTCCGGGCGCTTCAGGGGCTCGGCGGCGGCGGTCTGATGGTCGGCGCGATGGCGGCCATCGGCGACGTCGTCTCGCCGCGTGAACGCGGCCGCTATCAGGGCCTGTTCGGCGCGATGTTCGGGCTCGCGAGCGTGATCGGGCCACTGCTCGGCGGCTTCTTCACGACCTCTT
>WQWK01000112.1 GCA_009785395.1 Conexibacteraceae bacterium | reverse complement strand
GCCGCCGCGACGTGATGCTGGACGCGCTCGCCGAGCACTTCCCGCGCGAGGCGACGTGGACCCACCCTCAGGGCGGCATGTTCCTGTGGGCGACGCTGCCCGACTACATCGACACGACCGACCTGCTCGCCCGCGCGATCGAGGAGCGCGTCGCCTTCGTCCCCGGCCGCGCCGCCTACGTCGACGGCCGCGGCGGCTCCGAGATGCGCCTGAACTTCTCGAGCCCCAGCGAGGACGACATCCGCGAGGGCATCCGCCGCCTGGGTGAGGTGATCCGCGAGCAGGTCGCGCTCTACGGCACGCTCACAGGCCAGACTTCTGGCGACCGTGCCGCCGGGGCTGGTCCCGCTGGACCTGCCCCGGCCCAGACCGCGCAGACCGCCCAGACCGGTGCCCCCGCAGCCCCGACACCGGCGGACGCCGAGCCCCACCTCGACAACGTCCGCCACCTCTCGCACAAACGCGCCGGATGAGCCGCATCGCGGTCCTGAAGGGCGGCCGCTCGCTCGAGCGCCAGGTCTCGCTGAACTCGGGGGCACGTGTCGAGGACTCGCTGCGCCGGCTCGGCCACGAGGTGATCGAGGTCGACGTCGACGCCGATCTCGTCAGCCGCCTGCTGGCCGACCGGCCCGATGCCGCGTTCGTGGTGCTGCACGGACGCGACGGTGAGGACGGCACCGTCCAGGAGCTGCTCGAGGTGCTCGGGATCCCCTACACGGGATCACGCGTGTCGGCCTGCATCCGTGCCTCCGACAAGGTCCTGGCCAAGCACGCGATGCGCGATGCCGGCATCCCCACGCCGGACTTCTACGCCTTCAGCGAGACCGCCTTCCGCGGCCTCGGCGCCGCCCAGGCACTTCCCGCGATCACCTCGCGCCTGCACTTCCCGCTGGTGGTCAAGCCCGCTTCGCAGGGGTCGGCGCTCGGCATCAAGTTCGCGAGCACCGCCGCCGATGTCCCAACCGCGCTGATCGCCGCCTTCTCGTATGACCGCAAGGTGCTGCTGGAGCGCTACGTGTCCGGGCGCGAGCTGGCCGTCTCGGTGCTGGACGTTGACGGCGAGCTGCGCGCGCTGCCGATCGTCGAGGCGGTGCCCGAGCTTGACGACTTCTACGACTTCGAGTCCCGCTACGACATCGGCCGCACGCGCTTCGTCTGCCCGGCCGCGCTCGACACCGACGTTGCCGCCAAGGTCCAGGCCTTCGCGCTCGACGCTTTCCGTCTGCTCGGCTGCTCTGTCTTCGCGCGGGTCGACCTGATGCTCGACGCGGAGACCTCCGAGCCGTTCGTGCTCGAGGTCAACCCGATCCCGGGCCTGACCGAGACCTCGCTGCTGCCACAGGCCGCCGATGCCGCCGGCATCGGCTTCGACGACCTGATCGCCCGGATCGTCGACTCCGCCCGCTAGGTACCAGCCGCGAGCGCGGCTACTCCTCGAGGAAGTCGTCCGGCTTGACGTTGTCGAGGAAGTCCTTGAACTTCTCGACGACCTCCTCGGTGTCCTCGACCTCGTGCTCGAACTCGATCGCGGACTCCGCGATCACCTCGTCGGCGGCGAAGATCGGGGCTCCGGAGCGAACCGCGAGGGCCAGGGCGTCGCTGGGGCGGGAGTCGATCTCGAGCTCGCGGCCGTTGGAGCGCAGGCTGATCGACGCGTAGAACGTGTTCTCGCGCAGCTCCGTGACGGACACGCGCGTGCACTCGACATCGAGCTCGCCGAGCATGTCGGAGAGCAGATCGTGGGTCATCGGCCGGGGGGTCGAAGCCCCCTGCAGCTTCATCAGAATCGCCGCCGCCTCGGGGTGGCCGATCCAGATCGGGAGGAACTTGTTGCTCTCGGCGGTCTTCAGCAGCACGATCGGCTGCTTGCCGACCATGTCGAAGCTCACGCCGTAGATGACCATCTCCTGCACAGGCCGGCTCCTCGTTCGGGTACTCGCAGTATATGGGCGATACCCGCTACGCCCGCCCCGGTTCGTAGGCTGTCCGCATGCCGGAGCGCCCCGGGATCCCCTATCCGCCACCTCCCCGTGGCGAGCCGCACTGGCCCCCGCAGCTGGCGATCGCGGCGTCGATCGCGCTGCAGCTGATTCTGCCGCATCGCCTGGTCGCGGGCCCGGGTTGGCTGTTTCCCGCGTTGCAGGGCCTGATGCTGGCCGTGCTGATCGTGTCGTCGCCGCAGCGGCTCACCGCGCCCCACTCCGTGCGCCGCAGGCTGGCCCTGGCGACGACGGTCCTGCTCAGCCTCGCGAACGGGATCGCGCTGGTGCTGCTGGCCCACTACATGCTGCACCACACCGTCGCCAACGGCTACGAGCTGATCATCGCGGGCGCCGAGATCTGGCTGACCAACGTGCTGGTCTTCGCGCTCTGGTACTGGGAGGGGGATCGTGGCGGCCCGGGCATCCGCGCCGCCGGACGCGACGGCCGGCCGGACTTCCAGTTCGTGCAGATGACGGACGAGGCCAACCGGCTGTTCCCGGGCTGGCGTCCGGTGTTCGCCGATTACCTCTACCTGTCGCTGACCAATGCGACGGCGTTCAGCCCCACCGACACGATGCCGCTGAGCGTTCAGGCCAAGATGCTGATGGGGCTGCAGTCGCTGATCTCGCTGGTCACGATCGGCCTCGTGGTCTCCCGCGCCGTCAACATCCTCTGAGCGCTGCCAAACCTGGTGTCCGCGGGTGACGGGAAGGAAACCTACCGTGAGGGTGGGTTTCCTTCCCGTCACCTTCGGACCCTCGCCTCCTCCGGGCCCTCGGTACCCTCGGTTTCATGATTGCCGTACTTGGAAGCGCGGAGCGGCCGCTGCGCGTTGCGATCGTGGGATCGGGCCCGGCGGGCTTCTATGCCGCCGCCCAACTGCTGTCGAGCAAGGACCCGGTCGTCAGCGTCGACGTCTACGACAGGTTGATGACCCCCTGGGGCCTCGTGCGCTTCGGCGTCGCGCCCGACCACCCGAAGATCAAGTCGGTCACGCGTGTGTTTGAGAAGACAGCGCGGCTGCCGGGGTTCCGCTTCCACGGCAACGTCGAAATCGGCGCCGATGTCAGCCATGAGGAGCTCGCCGCCGCGTATCACGCCGTGCTCTATGCGGTCGGCACCCCGGGCGACCGGCACCTGAGCATCGACGGCGAGGACCTGCCGGGCAGTGAGTCGGCGACCGAGTTCGTCGCCTGGTACAACGGTCATCCGGATTACGCCGACATGGACTTCGACCTGTCGTGCAAGCGTGCCGTCGTGATCGGCAACGGCAACGTGGCGCTGGACGTGGCGCGGATGCTGGCGCTGTCGGTCGAGGAGCTCCAGACCACGGACATCGCCGATCACGCCATCGAGCTGCTGCGCGAGTCCAACATTGAGGAGATAGTCGTGCTCGGCCGCCGCGGTCCCGTGCAGGCCGCCTTTACGAATCCGGAGCTGCGCGAGCTCAGGGATCTGCAGCTGGCGGACGTGATCGTCGACGCCGACGACGTGGCGCTCGACCCCGCCAGTGCGGCCGCGCTCGCGGACGCCGACGCCACCACCCAGCGCAACGTCGAGACGCTGACCGAGTACTCGGGGCTCACCCCGAACGGCAAGCCGCGCCGGGTTGTGCTGCGGTTCCTCGCCTCGCCCGTCGCGATCGAGGGTGACGGCCGGGTGCGGGCGCTCGTGGTCGAGCGCAACGAGCTCGTCCAGACGGAGGACGGCTCGCTCAAGGCCCGGCCGACGGGCCGGCGGGAGCGGCTCGAGACCGGCCTGGTCCTGCGTGCCGTCGGTTACGTCGGCAAGCCGCTTCCCGGCGTGCCGTTCGACCACCGCCGCAACACGGTGCTGAACCGCGACGGGCGCGTGCTCGACCCCGACACGCAGGCGCCGGTTCCCGGGCTCTACGCGGCCGGCTGGATCAAGCGCGGCCCCACCGGCGTGATCGGCACGAACAAGAAGGACGCGCAGGAGACGACCTCGCATCTGCTCGCCGATTTCGCCGCCGGCCTGCTGCCAGAGCCAAGCGACACGCCCGACGCGCTGCTCGCGCGCCTGCGGGAGCAGGGCGTCAACGTGATCGACTACTCCGGCTGGGAGGCGATCGACGCGCACGAGCGCGCACTCGGCGAGCCGCACGGACGTCCTCGTGTGAAGCTCGTGCGCCGCGAAGAGCAGCTCAAGCGCGCCGACGTCGCCTGAGCTCGCGCAGCCGCTCCACCAGCTCGTCGGCGGCGTCGTCGAGGATGCTCGTGAAGCTGTCGTCGGTCTCATAGTGCCCGAGCTCCTCGGGCGTCGGCTTGCGCGGCTGGGACTCGGCGGCGCTCGCCGCGGCCTGGCGAGCGGCCTCCCGTGCCGCCTCGGCACGCGCTGCCTGCGCGCGTGCCGCTGCCTGCGCGCGTGCCTCGCTCTCGCGACGAACCTCCGCCTCCATCGCGGCGATGCGGTCGTCAAGCGCGCTCGCCGGCCCGGCGCTGGCCGGCCCGGCGCTGGCCGGCGCGGCGCTCGCCGGACCGGCGCTCGCCGGCGCGGCGCGACGCCGCTCGAGGATCAGCGCGTACGCGCGCTGGACCTGCTCGAAGCGCGCCGCGGACTCCGGCGAGCCGCCGTTGTGGTCGGGGTGGTGGCGCTTGACCAGCTCGCGATAGACCCGCCGCAGCTCGTCGTCCGACGCCCCCGGGGAGACGCCGAGCGCGGCGTACGGATCAGATGCGGCCTGGCTCACACGTTGATTATCGCTGCCAGGCGCGCCGCCTCCTGCGGCAGCGGCAGCTCACCGCTGCGGGCCACCTGCCGGTAATAACCGGCACTCTGTTTGGGAATGCGCCGCCCACTCTCGAACTCGACGTAGTACAGGCCGAAGCGCCGCCTGTAGCCCTCGGCCCACTCGAAGTTGTCCATCAGCGTCCAATAGAAGAATCCGGCGACGTTCACGCCGTCGTCGATCGCATCGAGCACGGCGTCGAGGTGGTCGTGGATGTACTCGATCCGCTCCTCGTCGTTGACGATGCCTTCCGGCGCCACATAGTCGTCGGCCGCGCAGCCGTTCTCGGTGACGTACAGCGGCAGGCCGCCGCTCTCACGGTGGAGCCTCCCCAGCAGCTCGCGCAGGCCCTGCGGGACGACGATCCACTCCATCACGGTCCGCTTCACCTCGGGCGGCTTGTATTCGACGAACCGGCGCTCGCCCGCGATCGCGCTCTCACCCTGGCGCAGGTCGGCGGGGTTGCCGGGACGGACGTAATGCGGCCGGTAGTAGTTGACGCCGAAGAAGTCGATCGGCGCCGAGATCAGCTCGAGGTCGCCAGGCTCGATCAGCTCCTGCGGCGGGCGCAGATGGTCCGCGAGCTCGGCCGGATAGCGCCCCTGCAGCACCGGGTCCAGGAAGGCTCGGTTCCACTCGGTGTCGAGCCGGTCGGCGACCGGGCGGGCGTCATCGGTCAACGCGATGAACGGCTGCGGATCCATCGCCAGGCCGATCGGCGTTCCGGCGGGCAGGCAGGAGCGCAGAGCCGCCAGCGCCAGGCCGTGACCGAGCAGCACGTGATGGGTTGCCGCAGCCGCCAGCTTCGCGTCGCGGTGGCCCGGCGCGTGGGTGCCATGCAGGTAGCCCTGGTGGACGCTCTGCAGCGGCTCGTTGATCGTGGACCACGTCGCGACCTGGTCACCCAGCGCCTCGCCCAGCACGAGCGCCAGCTCGGCCAGCCGTTCCGCGGTGTCACGCGCGGCCCAGCCGCCCTTGTCCTCGAGCGCCTGCGGCAGGTCCCAGTGGTACACGGTCAGCGAGGGGCTGACGCCCTTCTCGTTGAGGGCTTCGACGAGCCGGCGGTAGTAGTCGAGGCCCGCCTGGTTCACCGTGCCGGTGCCGGACGGCAACACCCGGGGCCAGGACACCGAGAACCGATATGACCCGACTCCGAGGTCGCTGATCAGCTGCACATCCTCGTCGAGCCGGTTGTATGCGTTGCAGGCGATGTCACCGGTGTCACCGCGGTTGGTGCTGCCGGGCGTGTGCGTGAAGACATCCCAGATCGAGCGCCCACGGCCGTCGGCGTCGACGGCGCCCTCGATCTGGTACGAGGATGTCCCCACGCCCCAGACGAATCCGTCCGGGAACCGGCGCGCGACTCCTTCGCCTCTGCTGAGGCTCGTCATTTGCGGCTTCTCCTGTGAAAGATTTGGCTTGGTGGTGAGAGAGTTGGGCGCTGCCCGGTCCCGGCCCCTGAAGGGCCGGGACCGGGCGAGTCACCCGGTGGAGAGAGCTCCCGCTGGACCCTCAGCCCTTGGGCTGGAGGTGCAGGACCACTACCTCGTTGGTCGGTGCGCTGGGCTGCGCGGACTCGTACTGGTTCGTACCGCCCGGCGTCGGCCAGCCGGTGAACCCGGTGGTGCTGAACTGGCCCCATGAGGCGCCATACACCGTCGGGATGACCGGCAGGTTCTGAGCCACGTACTTCTGCAGCGGAGCCAGCGCGGCGCGCTGCTGAGCGAGCGTGCTCGCCGCCGCGGCCTTCGCCAGCATCTGGTCGACGGCCTTGCTCTTCAGGCCCTCGAAGTTGCCGGACCGGTTGGTCTTGGTGGCCAGGCTCGAGCTCAGCCAGTTGTTGTACTCCTGGTACGGCGCGGCCGCGGTCGCACCCCAGTGCTGAGTCAGCTGGAAGTTGCCGGTGGCAACGTCGTCCTGCCACTGGGTCTGGCCCTGACCGACGAAGGTCGCGTCGATGCCGGCCTTCT